>NZ_JBSWXU010000038.1:0-38478 GCF_056160785.1 Mycobacterium sp. ABE4_509
CGCACGGCCGGCTCCGTCGCCGGTCTCGAATCGCGCTGGGCGACCGTCGGTGTCGACGGCCGGCGCGCCACGGTCACCGGGTACGGCAGCCCGCAGCCCGGCTTCGTGACCGAGTTGGAGCTCGAACCGCTCGACGACGCCGGCCGCGGTGACCTCGCGCTGGCCCTGGTGCTGTCGTGCTGGACGCTGCTCGGCATGCTCGACCGCGCGATCGAGCTGACCGTCGACCATGTGAACCTGCGCAAGCAGTTCGGTCAGACGCTGTCGGCGTTCCAGGGGGTGCAGTTCCAGCTCACCGATGCCGAGGTCGAGCGCAGCGGTCTGGACATCCTGGCCAAGCATGCACTGTGGAGCGCGGCCACCGGTTCGGCCGATGCCGTGCCGGATGCGCTCGCGCTGCGGCTGGCGGCCATCGAAGCCGCCGATGTGGTGTTCCGGGTCTGCCACCAGCTGCACGGAGCGGTCGGGTTCTGCGACGAGACCACGCTGTCGTGGTTGTCCCGGTACAGCCAGCCGCTGCGCCGATTGCCGTTCGGCCTGTCGGCGACGCGCGACCACCTGACCGACGCCGCGGGAACCCGTGGGCTGGCGGGGCTGTACGTGTGAGCGCCCAGCCTGAAGGAATGGTCGACAATTCGGCCGATTCCGTTGCGCAAGCTCAGTTTCGGCGCGAGGTGCGGGCCTGGTGCGCCGAACACATTCCGCGGGACTGGCGGGAAACCCAGAACGGGGTCGGTGAAGACGAGTTCGTCCGCTTCCAGAAGTGGTGGTTCGCCGAACTGCACAGTGCCGGGTACGCGGTTCCGCATTGGCCGGCCGAATGGGGCGGTGGCCTCTCGGTCGAGAACCAGGTGGTGCTGTACCAGGAGCTCGCCGCCCACGACGCCCCCCGGCTGGTGCTGGCCTTCGTCGGGATCCACCATGCCGCGTCGACGCTGCTGGTCGCCGGCACCGAGGAGCAGCGTCGCCGGCATCTGCCCGCGATTCTCGACGGCGAGATCTGGGTGCAGGGCTTCTCCGAGCCCGAAGCCGGCTCCGACCTCGCCTCGCTGCGCACCACCGCGCGGCAGTGCGGCGACGACAACGAGAAACACTATGTCGTCAGCGGCCAGAAGCTGTGGGCCAGCGGCGGCATGCACGCCGACTGGTGCCTGCTGCTGGCCCGCACCGACCCCGACGCACCGAAACGAAAGGGCATCTCCTACTTCCTGCTGGACATGAGGACTCCGGGGGTCGAGGTGCGTCCCATCCGCAACGCGATCGGTGATTCGCACTTCTGTGAGATCTTCCTCGACGACGTGGTCGTCCCGGCCGCCAACCTGATCGGCGCCGAGAACGCCGGATGGCAGGTGGCGCAGGCGACGCTCGGAGCCGAGCGGGGCATGACGATGCTGGAGCTGGCCGAGCGGCTCGCCAATGCCGGATTCGCCCGGCTGGTGGACACCGCCCCGGTCGACGATCCGGTCGTCGCCGACCGGTTGGCGCAGTTCGAGATCGAGATCACCGCGTTGCGCGGCATGTGCCGCCGCGTCGTCGAGCACGGCGCCGGCGGCCCGGCCGATGCGTCGATCGTCAAGCTGTACTACAGCGAGCTGCTGCAGCGGCTCACCGACTTCGCCGCCGAGGTCGGTGGGCCGGCCGCCCACACGGTGCTGAGCAAACCCATGTCGAGTGGATGGGAGTCCGGTTCCTGGGTGCTGGATTTCGTCGGCTCGTGGGAGTGGACGATCCCGGGAGGGGCCAGCGAGATTCAGCGCACCATCATCGCCGAACGCGGGCTGGGGTTGCCCCGGGAACCGAGTGTGGCGTGATGGCAGACGATTTCACCGAATTCCACGACGAGCTGCGCACGGTGGCCGGCGAGTTGCTGGCCAAGGACTCCGAACCCGGCTGGCGGGACCTCGTCGATGCCGGCTGGACGGGCATCGAGGTTCCCGACGACGCGGGCGGCGCGGGCGCTTCGTTCATCGAGACCGCGGTGCTGCTCGACCAGATCGGGCGGGCGGCGGCCACCACCGCCTACCTGGGTGGCGCCGTGCTGTCCGTCGGTGCGCTGCACTGCGCGCGGACCGGCGACGAGCGCGATCGGTTGCTGGGCGCGGTAGCCACCGGCGAACACCGGATGGCCGCTGTCCTCGGTGACTTCACCGTCGACGGCGACCGCGTCAGCGGCTGCGCCGAATTCGTGCCGGATGCCCACGGATGCGACCACCTGCTGATCGTCGCCGACCGGGGCGTCGCGGTGGTGGCCGGCGCGGATGTGAACGTCGAGGCCCAACCGGTCCTCGACGCGACCCGTCGGCTGGCCACCGTCACCGCGGATGCCGCCGCGGTGCAGGCCCTGCTGGAGTTCTCCGTCGACCAGCACGCCACGGTGGCCGGGTTGACGGACCGGGCAGCCGTCGCGACCGCCTGCGACAGCCTGGGAATCGCGAAGCAGATGCTCGCCGCGACCGTCGAATACGTCACGGTGCGACACCAGTTCGGCCGGCCCATCGGGTCGTTCCAGGCGGTCAAGCACGCCTGCGCCGACATGCTCGTCAGCGTCGAGGTGTCCCGTCAACTGGTCACCGAAGCCGTGGCCGCCGTGGCCGCGGGCCGCGACACCGGGGTCGCCGCGGCGATGGCCAAGGCGTATGCGACCTCGGCGGCGGTCTCGGTCGCGGGCAAGGCGATGCAGCTGCACGGCGGCATCGGCTACACGTGGGAGAGCGGCGTCCACACTTATCTCAAACGTGCCACCCTGAACCGGAGCTTGTTCGGTTCACCAGCAGCACAACGGAAAAGACTCGCGAAGCGCTACGTCAACAGCGCCCGATGAAAAGGAAATGACAATGGGTGTACCCGTGTACAAGCGCATTCTCGATCTGTTCGAGGCCGAGGGTGTCAACACGTTGTTCGGCATTCCCGACCCCAACTTCGTGCACATGTTCTCCGAGGCGCAGGCGCGGGGCTGGTCGGTGGTGGCTCCCCATCACGAGCTGTCCGCCGGGTTCATGGCCGAGGCCGCATCCCGGATGACCGGCAAGCCCGGCCTGTGCATCGGAACCCTGGGCCCCGGGGTGGCCAACATCGCCGGGGCGATGATGTGTGCGCTGGTGGAGAACTCGCCGGTGATCTTCCTCGGCGGTCAGCGCGCCCGGGTCACCGAGCGCCGCGTGCGCCGCGGCCGGATCCAGTTCGTGCAGCAGGAGGCCCTGTTCGCGCCGTCGGTCAAATACAGCAGCTCGATCGAGTACGCCGACCAGACCGACGAGATCATCCACGAGGCGATCCGCAAGGCGATGTCCGGGACCCCCGGCCCGTCCTATGTCGAGTTCCCCTCGCACGTCATCCTCGAGGAACTCGACGTGGCGGCGGCGCCGGAGCCGTCGGCCTACCGGCTGGTGAACCAGGGTGCGGGCGCCAGGGAGGTCGCCGAGGCGGCGAAGCTGATCCGCGAGGCCGAGAGCCCGGTGCTGCTGGTCGGGCACGGTGTGCACACCTCCCGCACCCAGCAGCAGGTCAGGGAGCTCGCCGAGCTGATGGGTTGCCCGGTGATCCAGACCTCGGGCGGCACCTCGTTCATCCCGGGGCTGGAGGACCGCACGTTCCCATACCTGTTCTCCCCGGCGGCCAATCAGGCGGTCGAGGAGTCCGACCTGTGCGTCGCGCTCGGAACCGAACTCGGCGAGCCGATGCACTACGGGCGCACCCAGCACTGGGCCGGCAACGACGCCAACCGTAAATGGGTGCTGGTCGAGCAGGACCCGACCGCCATCGGCGTGAACCGGCCGATCGACGTTCCGCTGGTCGGCGATCTGCGCGGTGTGGTTCCGCAGTTGGTCGAGGCGCTGCGGGGCAACCCGCGCGCCGCGTCGGACAGCCTCGAGACCCTGATCAAGGCCAACGACGCCGAGCTGGCGCGGGTGGCCGACGAAGCCCCGAGCGGACGCACCCCGGTGCATCCGGCGCGCTACGTGGTCGAGGCGACGAAGGCGTTCGACGAGTTCACCGAGGACGGCATCATGGTGCGCGACGGCGGCGCCACGGTGATCTTCCAGTGGACCTACTCGCAGACCAAACCTCGCGACGTGATCTGGAACCAGAACTTCGGCCACCTCGGCACCGGCCTGCCGTATGCGGTGGGCGCGTCGGTCGCCGAGGGCGGCAAGCGGCCGGTCATGCTGCTGACCAGCGATTCGGCCTTCCTGTTCCACGTCGCCGAACTGGAAACCGCGGTGCGGGAGAACCTTCCGCTGGTGTGCGTGGTGGGCGTGGACCACCAGTGGGGTCTGGAGGTGGGCGTCTACAAGCGGACCTTCGAGCAGCCCTCGCCGCAGCCGGGGGTGCACTGGAGCAAAGACGTGCGGATGGACAAGATCGGCGAGGGTTTCGGCTGCCACGGCGAGTACGTCGAGAAGGAAGAGGAAATAGGCGCGGCGATTCAGCGGGCCTACGCCAGCGGCAAACCCGCCGTCGTACACGTGTGTATCGACCCGAAAGCCAACTCCGAGGAGATGCCCAAGTACGACCGGTTCCGCACGTGGTATGCAGAAGGTACCCAGTAGGGGCATGGAGCTGCGAGGACGTAGACAGAATGGAGGCGCCATGCGCGAGTATCTGAAGTTCTACATCGACGGCAAGTGGGTCGACCCGGTTGAGCCCAAGGCGCTCGACGTCGACAACCCGACCACCGAACAGGTGTCCGGCAAGATCGCGATCGGCACCGGCGCCGATGTCGACAAGGCGGTGCGGGCGGCGCGCAGGGCGTTCGCCACCTGGTCGCAGACCAGCCGCGAAGAGCGCCTCGATGTGCTGCAGGCTATCCAGGCCGAATACCAGAAACGCTCGGCCGACCTGGCCGACGCGGTGAGCGAGGAGATGGGGGCTCCGCCGTCGCTGGCCGCGGGCCCGCAGGTGGCGATGGGTGCGGGTCACCTGGCCACCGCCATCGACGTGCTGAAGAACTTCCCGTTCGAGGAGCAGCTCGGCGGCACCCTGGTGGTCAAGGAGCCGATCGGGGTGTGCGGTCTGATCACCCCGTGGAACTGGCCGATCAACCAGATCGCCTGCAAGGTGTTCCCCGCGTTGGCGACCGGCTGCACGATGGTGCTCAAGCCCTCCGAGGTGGCGCCGTACTCGGCCCAGATCTTCACCGAGATTATCGACGCCGCAGGTGTTCCGGCCGGGGTCTACAACATGGTCTACGGGGACGGCCCGGGTGTCGGCGTGGCGCTGTCGAGCCACCCCGACGTCGACATGATGTCGTTCACCGGGTCCACCCGGGCCGGTGTCGAGGTGGCCCGCAACGCCGCGCCGACGGTCAAGCGGGTCACCCAGGAGTTGGGCGGCAAGAGCCCGAACATCGTGCTCGACGACGAGGACTTCGCCAAGAGCGTGACCGCCGGGGTGGCGACGATGATGCTCAACAGCGGGCAGAGCTGCAATGCGCCGTCGCGGATGCTGGTGCCGAATTCGCGGATGGACGAGGCTAAGCAGATCGCTGCCGCTGTCGTCTCCGGTGTCAAGATCGGCGACCCCGCCGACAAGTCCGCGATCGGGCCGGTGGCATCCAAGGTGCAGTTCGACAAGATCCAGGGGCTGCTGCAGAAGGGCATCGACGAGGGGGCCACCGTGGTGGCCGGCGGCACCGGCCGTCCAGAGGGGCTGGAGACCGGTTACTACGTCAAGCCGACCGTGTTCGCCGATGTCAGCAACGACATGACGATCGCGCGGGAGGAGATCTTCGGGCCGGTGCTGTGCATCCTCGGCTACGACGACATCGACCAGGCCCTCGAGATCGCCAACGACACCGACTACGGCCTGGCCGGTTACGTCTCGGGTGCCGATCTGGACGCCGCCCGCGCGGTTGCCCGCCGGATCCGGGCCGGTTCGATCGCGATCAACCACGGCTTCGACCTCAACGCCCCCTTCGGTGGCTACAAGCGCAGTGGCAACGGACGTGAATGGAGCAGCTTCGGCTTCGACGAATACCTGGAGACCAAGGCGACCCTCGGCTACTCACCGGCCTGACCGGGCACGCCGAAACCACATCGTCGGGTGGGCGATGAGTTCGGCGGGCGATGGTGGTCTGTCCCGGTGACCGACCGCCATCGCCGAGGAGACTGCGCATGCCCGTCCGTGACTCCGCCCCGCTGGGCGCACCGATCTGGAACGACCTCACCACCTCCGATCCCGACCGCGCCGTCGAGTTCTACGGGGCGGTGTTCGGCTGGACGTTCGAATCCTCCGGCCCGGAGTACGGCGGCTATCTGAACGCCTTTCGTGACGGCCGGCCGGTGGCCGGCCTGACGGCCAACGATCCCCGTTGGGAGGTGCCAGACGGGTGGAGCACCTACCTGCACAGCGCCGACGTCCGTGCCACGCTGGCCGCGGCCGAAGCCGCGGGTGCGGGTCTGTGCACCGAATCCGGGGAACCGCTGGAGATCGAGGACAAGGGCGTGATGGCCCTGTTCACCGATCCGGCCGGCGCCGTGATCGGCCTCTGGCAACCGGCCGGGCACCGCGGCTTCGAGCTCGTCGGCGAGCACGGCGCACCCGTCTACCACCAGCTGAGCACCCGGGACTACGCGGGGGCGCTGCAGTTCTACCGCACCGTGTTCGGCTGGCGCACCGAGACCGTCGCCGACACCGACGACTTTCGTTACAGCACAGCACTGTTCGGCGGCGAGGCGTTGCTCGGCGTGATGGACGCCGCGGTGCTGCCGGAGGGGACACCCTCGACGTGGAGCGTCTTCCTCGGCGCCGAAGACGTCGACAGCACCGTGGAACTGGTCGTCGAGCTCGGCGGCGGTGTGCTGCGGGCCGCGGAGGACACGCCCTACGGGCGGCTGGCCGCCGTCGCCGACCCGACCGGCGCAGCGTTCAACCTGTCGTCGCTGAATCCGCAGGCTGAGGCTTGACTTAGCCGGTGGTCCCTGCGCCAAGATGGGTAGGGGGTGAAGTGGCGATGGCCGGTGCGACAGCGTGGAAGCTGCCCGACGTTGTGGTCACCGGCGTAGCGATGACGACAGCGCTGGGCACCGACGTCGAGTCGACCTGGCAGGCGCTGCTGGCCGGCCGCAGCGGTATCCGGCCCCTGGAGGACGAGTCCATCACCCGATCCGATGTGCCGGTGCGCATCGGCGGCCATCTGTTGGAGACCTTCGATGAGCAGCTGACCGACGACGAGGTCGCGCACCTGTCCTACGTGCAGCGCATGGCCATGGTGTTGTCCCGGCGGGTGTGGCGCGACGCCGGTGAACCCGATGTCGACTGCGCCCGGCTCGCGGTCTCGATCGGCACCGGGGCGGGCGGCATCGAGCGGTTGATCTTCGGCTACGACGACCTGCGCTATCGCGGGGTGCAGGCCGTGCAGCCGGATACGGTTCCGATGTACGTGCCCAGCGGGGCGTCGACGGCGGTGGCGGTCGAGCGGCACGCCGGAGCCGGGGTGTTCACCCCGGTGTCGGCGTGTGCGTCCGGATCGGAGGCCATCGTGGCCGCCTGGCGTCAGATCGTGCTCGGCGATGCCGACATCGCGATATGCGGCGGGCTGGAGTCGCGGATCGAGGCGGTGGCGATCGCCGGGTTCGCCAAGATGCGGATCGTGTTGTCGAAGAACAACGAGGATCCCGAGGGGGCGTGCCGGCCGTTCGACCGGGATCGCGACGGGTTCGTCTTCGGCGAGGGCGGCGCGTTGATGGTGATCGAGACCGAGGAGCACGCCAGGGCGCGCGGAGCGCGGATCCTGGGCCGGCTGATGGGTGCCAGCGTGACGTCCGACGGCTTCCACATGGTCGCCCCGGACCCCGACGGCCGGCGGGCCGGGTTCGCGATGGCCCGGGCGATGCAGCTCGCCGGCCTGCAACCCGGCGACATCGACCACGTCAACGCGCACGCCACCGGCACCACCGTCGGTGACGTCGCCGAATCGGTGGCCATCAACAACGCTTTCGGTGCCCACACTCCCGCGGTGTACGCGCCGAAGGGAGCCCTCGGACATTCGGTGGGCGCGGTGGGCGCGGTCGAGGCCATCCTGACGGTGCAGGCTCTGCACACCGGCGTCGTCCCGGCCACCCGCAACCTGAAGAACCTCGATCCCGAGGTGCACCTCGACGTGGTCGCCGGAACGCCGCGGCCGGGCAACTATCGCTATGCGCTGAGCAATTCGTTCGGATTCGGTGGCCACAACGTGTCGCTGGCGTTCGGCCGGGACTAGCTTTCGGTGGGCGGCGCGCGCCCGACGACCGGTAGAGGTGAAGATGGGGAGATGGCCAGCCCGAAAATCTACGTCAAGGCGTGCATCAACGGTGCTCGCACTCCCGACCAGCATCCCAACCTGCCGGTGACCCCTGAGCAGCTCGCGGCCGAAGCGGTGGCCGCGCACCAGGCCGGGGCCCTGGCGGTGCACATGCATCCGAAGAACGCCGACGGGGTCGACTCGCTGCTGCGGGCCGAGGTGGACGCGGCGGTGTCGGCGGTGCGGCACGCCGCACCCGGGCTCCCGCTGGGGGTGACCACCGGGTACTGGGCGTTGCCGGACGCGCAACAGCGAATTCAGGCCGTCGAGAGCTGGAGCGTGCTGCCCGACTTCACGTCGTTGAACTGGCATGAACCCGGCTCCCCGGAACTTGCCGAGGTGATCCTCGGCCGCGGCCTCGGGGTCGAGGTCGGCATCTTTCACGCCGAGGCCGCGCAGTCGTGGGCGGCTTCGGAGATCGCCCCGCACTGTATGCGGGTGATGATCGAACTCGGCCCCGACGCCGACGCCGCCACGGCCGACGAGTTGATCGCGCTGGTGGCCACCGCCGGCTCACCGGCGCCGGTCCTGCTGCACGGACTCGACGAGAGTTGTTGGCCGTTGCTGGAACACGCCGGGGTGCGCGGTGTGCAGACCCGAATCGGCATGGAGGACACGCTCAAGCTGCCCGACGGTTCCGTCGCCGAGAACAACGCCGCGCTGATCTCGGCGGCGGTGGACCTGCTCAGCGGCTAGGGTCCGGCGAGCACGAAGTCGGCGAAGTCGAACCCGGGCACGACCACACAGCTGACCAGGCAGGGTTGGTCGTCGCGCGGCTTGGCCCGCTGCCAGTGCCCGGGCGGGATGACGAACTGCGGGGTCTCCCCGGCGGCGATGTCGGCGCCGAGCAGGTGGGTGGTGGCGGTGTGCTGCTCGGCGCCCGCCTCGAGCAGCAGCGGGCCGCCGGAGTGGTAGAGCCACAGCTCGGCGCTGCGCACCGTGTGCCAGGCGGACTGCTGCCCGGGCATGAGCAGGAACAGGATGGCGGTGCCCGCGCTGCGGGGGCCGGTGTAGTCCGCCGGGAGCACCGACTGCGGCACCGTCAGGTCGCTGCGCCACGTCTCACGGAACCAGCCGCCCTCGGGATGTGGGGAAAGGTCCAGGCGACGCGCCCATTCGGGAAGATCGGTCATCGGTTCACCCTAGTAGTCTTTGTCCGTGTCTCGCGTGTATCCCGGCTGGTTGGTCGCGGGTTGTGCGCTGGCGATCGCGGTGAGTGCGTGGTTGCCGTGGCTGAGATCGTCGGCCGACGGTGGGGGGCGTGCCAACGGAATCGGCGGGGTGGCCGGGGTGATGCCGGTGCCGCCGCCCGGGTTCGGGATCGGTCAGCTGATCGTGCTGTTGGCGTCGTCGCTGGCGGTGGCCGGTGCGATGGCCGCACGTGAGATCTCGGCGCGGGTGGCCTCCACTGCGGCGCTGACGATCTCGGTGGCGATCGCGGTGCTGGCGGTGTGGTACTACCGGCTCTATGTTTATCCCCCGGTCTCGGCGGGCTACGGGCTCTACGTCGTCGGGTCGGTGGCGCTGGCTGCGGCGTTGCTGTCGGTGTGGACCATGTTCTCGGTGTGGAGATCGTCGCCGGCGGCGGCCGGGGAGGCATCATGAGTGGTTTCGCCGAACCGGTGGTTCTGACCGGCCCGCGCTGGGTGAGCCTGGAACCCCTTGCTCGCAAACATGTTCCGGAGATCGAGGCGGCGGCTGCGGACGGGGAGTTGGGCCGGTTGTGGTTCACCGCCGCCCCGAAGGCGGGGTCGGCCGCCGCCTGGGTCGACATGCGGCTGGCGGCACAGCGGCCGGACACCGGGCTGACGTTCGTGGTGCGCGCCAAGGACGGCACCCTGGTCGGGTCGTCGAGCTACCTCAACGTGGACGGGCCCAACCGCCGGCTGGAGATCGGCTACACCTGGTATGTTGCCCCGGCCCGCCGCACCGGTGTCAACGCTGAGACCAAACTGCTCATGCTGGGCCACGCGTTCGATCAGTTAGGTTGTGTCGCTGTCGAATTCCGCACCCATTTCTTCAACGCCACCAGCCGTGCGGCGATCGAACGGCTCGGCGCCAAACTGGACGGCATCCTGCGCAGCCATCAGCTGGCGCCCGACGGATCGCGGCGCGACACGATGGTGTATTCGATTCTGGACATCGAGTGGCCAGCCGTGCGGTCCAACCTGCGATTCCGGTTGGACCGCGACGACTGACGTGGGTCGCTACTCGGAGTCGACCGTGGTCGGCTCGATGGATCTCTGGTTACCGGAATGGCTGACCTCGACCTTGCGGGCCTTGGCCTTCTCCGCGACCGGGATGGTCACCGTCAGCACACCGTTCTCATACGTCGCCGAGATCGCGGCGGTGTCGATGCCGTCGCCGAGCGACAGCTGGCGGCGATAGGTTCCGAAGAACCGCTCGTTGGCCAGCCACTGGGTGGAATCGTCGGATCGGGCGGTGCGGTGCGCTGAGATCGTCAACGTGCCGTTGTCCACGTTGACGTCGACCGAGCCGGGGTCGACGCCGGGAAGGTCGGCGGTCAGCACGTAGTGGTCGTCGATCTTGCACAGGTCCATCGGCATGAACCTGGGGGCGCGAGTTGATCCGGTCTGGCTGGTCAGCAAGCCCCGGGTCAGAGTGTCAAGGTCACTGAACGGATCAAAGCGAAGCACAGCAATCCACCTCCTATGTCACTCAGGGCCCGCCACCTCGGCGGGCGACTAAATCACTGTGCACCTGCGATGTTAGCACTCTAGTCGTGTGAGTGCCAGAAAATTCTCCGAAGATTCCCGGTGTTCCCGAAGCCCCGGAACGGCGGTCCGGGTCCGGGCTTCAGGCCCGTTGGGGCAAAGTCGACGTGCCGCTGGGCGGCGGCGGAAATACTCTTGCAGGTGGCCCCCGGCCCCGCACCAGGCGGGCCGGCGGATTCGGTGCGCGAAAAGCCCGGGGAAGGACGGTGCGGAGACGATGGTCGGCCCGTTCGCGACCGCGGCGTCCGGCGGGATGCCCAGCCCGTCGGCTGAGCAGACCCGCCAGATGCGGTCGCTGATCGACAGGCTTCCCGCGCTGATCGCCTATTGGGATCGCGAACGCCGCAACGTGATCGCCAACGCGGCCTACGTCGAGTACTTCGGCATGACTCCCGACGAAATACGTGGCCGCCACATCAGCGAGGTCCTCGGAGAGGCCGTCTACGCGCTGAACCTGCCCTACATCGACGCAGTGCTGGCCGGCGAGGAGCAACTGTTCGAACGCACCCTGATCGATCAGCAGGGACGCACCCGCCGCACACAGGCCTCCTACATCCCCGACATCGTCGACGGTGAGGTGCGGGGTTTCTACGTCCAGGTCACCGATGTCACCGCGCGGGTGGACGCCGAGCGGGCCCGTGACGAGGCGGTGCAGCTGTTCGAGATCAGCATGAGCCACGCACCGATCGGCATGGTCGTCGTCGACGAGGCCGGTGTCGTCCTGCAGGCGAACCCGGCCATCTGCCGGCTGTTGCGCTGCGCCGAGGACGACATCGTCGGCCACGACTTCCGCAGATTCGTGCACCCCGACAACCTCGAGACCGGCGACGCCCAGTTCAGCTCACTGCTGGACAGGTCGGCCACACACGTGTCGTCGGAGCGCAAGTATCTTCGCGCCGACGGGTCCAGCGTATGGCTGCAGCGGGACTTCGTCCTGGTGCCCGGCGTCAGGGACGGCCGGGATCTGGCGATCGCGCAGTTCCAGGACATCACCGCGCGCAAGGGGGCCGAAGCCCAACTGGCCTGGCTGGCGGTCACCGATCCGCTCACCGGGCTGCGCAACCGGCTCGCCCTGCAAGCCGCCGCGCGGCGGCGCCACGCCGAGGCTCCGGACCTGCCGCTCGGGGTGATTTTCATCGACCTCGACGGCTTCAAACAGATCAACGACTCCCACGGCCACGCCGTCGGGGACGCGGTGCTCGCCGCCGTGGGGCAGCGGCTCGACCGGCTCGTCACCGCGATCGGTAGCGCCTTCCGGATCGGCGGTGACGAGTTCGTCGTGTTGGTGGCGGCCTCGTCGTCCGCGTCGAACCTGCCCGACTTCGCGCGGCACATCGCCGCGCAGTTGTCGGCCCCCTATGAGGTCGACGCGGTGAGCGTGACGCTCGCCGCGTCGGTCGGCCACGCCTGGGGCGTCACCGACGACATCGAGGATCTGCTGCGAATGGCGGACGCGGACATGTACCGGCACAAGGGCCGGCCGCGCTGAGGGCGAGGGCGTTCACGCCGGCACGGCACGGATGTCTGCCCCGCGCAGCCGCCCGCCGCAGTGGTCGCACTCCAGCACCGGGACGAACCGTCGCCCACACGCCGCATGGGTCAGGACCGCCGCGGCTCCTTCGTCGTCGCCGAACCAGTGCTGCGCCCACACCAACGCGCACACCATCACCGGAAAGAACGCCTCGCCTTTGGCGGTCAGCCGGTAGCGGCCCGCGCTGTTGTCCAGAATCCCCTCGGCGGTGAACGTCGACAACCGCGCGGCGATCGTCGCCGGCGGTGCGCCGAGCTGCGTTTGGAAGTCGGTGAACCTGCCGATACCGACGAACGCGGCGACCAGCGCCGCGAAGGCCCAGCGGTCGCCGATCACGCTCATCGTCTGCGGAAACAGCAGTCCGGCGCCCGACCGTCGACCGCCCGAGCGGCGCCGGTTGGGTGAGGCCGGTATCGAGCGTTGCCATGATCCCGCCGGGCCCCACCGCGCGGCCACGTCGTCGGCCGCCGCGGGTGCGCCGCAGGCCCGGCAGGTCACCCGCGGCGCGAAATCCGCACCGCAGCCGGTGTGCTGCATGGCCGGCAGCGGTTCGGTGTGGTCGAGTACCCACCGGCGTTCCCACGCCCAGATGGATGTGAGCATCGGCCACAGTGCGCGGCTGCGCGCGGTGGTCAGGTATTCCGCGCGCGGTGGGTTGCGCTGGTATTCGCGCCGGACGAGCAGGTCGTTGGCGGTCATCGACTGCAGCCTGGCGGTCAACACCGCATTCGAGACCGGTAGCGCGGACGCGAACTCGCCGTACTTCCGGGCGCCGAGCAGTGCCCGCTGAATGATCAGCAGGGTCCATTCGTCGCCGAGGACGCCCAGCATTCGGGCGACCGCATTGGGTTCGACGGCCAACTAGAGCCCGATCGCGCCGGCCGCGGTGTCGGTGTCGCGCCACCGGCGCAGTTCGGGGCCGGCCACCCAGGTCGAATGGGTGCCGCTGGAGATGCGCTCGGGCAGAGCGAGTTTGCAGACCGGGCCGTCGGACAGCCGCGCCGCGTCGAACACCAGGCAGTAGGACGCGTCGGCGTTCATGTCGGTGGTGAGGGTGACCAGGTATCCGTCGTCCTCGCCGGTGCCTGCCGCCCGTGGGGCCATCGCGGTCTCGCTGCCGTACACCCCGTCGTCGAACGGGTAGCGCTGCTCGGCGCCGGTGTGCAGGTCGTGGCGGACGAGACCGTCGAACAGGAACCAGGCCGGCTTGCCGGTCGCGGCGTAGGTGTAGCGGTAGGCGCGCCCGGTGCGGCCGGGGTTGATCATGCCGAACTCGGAGATCGTGTCGGTGAGCGGCTCTTCGCGGACGGCGCCGGTCTTCAGGTTGAACCGCCAGCGGTGTAGCCGGGTCTGCATGCGGTCCAGCGCCAGGAACCGGAAGGCGCGCTGCCTGGGGGCACCACCCGCTTGCGGGGGACGGTTGCCCATGCCGTTGTCGGTGGGTTCCGGATCGCCCTGGAAGAAGCCGTCCAGCACGATCTCGTCGCCGTCCTCGTAGGCGTTGGGGAAGTGCAGGACGTAGGTCGGGTCGGCTTCGAACCAGCGGATCTGTGACGCGTCGCCGCGGCGCGGGACGACCGCGAAGCGCGACGGCATGTCGCGGTGGAATCGGGGCAGATGGATGCCGTGGTCGAGCAGCGCGGGATCCCAGAACATCGGGAAGTCGTTGAAGATGACGTAGTTCTCGGTGAACGCCATGTCGTGGGGCAGCCGCGGCCCGGGCAGTTCCACATCGACGCGGTGGACGACTTCGCCGCGTTCGTCGACCACGCCGTACCGCAGATACGGCGCCTGCTTGCTGTAGCTGAAATACAGCAGTTCGCCGGTGCGGTCGTCGACCTTGGGATGTGCCGACACACCCCAGTCCGAGGGGAAGGCGCCGTTCCAGTCCTCTTTCCCGAGGGCTTCGCCGGTGTAGGGGTCGATGCGGTACAGGTCTCCGCACTGGTAGTGGCTGCTCAGCGCAACCCCGCGGTGCACCGCGACGTCGGTCGACGACGCGTCCTTCATCAGGGTCCGCGCGCCCCAGCCGTAGTCGCGGCGGGCCAGCTCGATCGGTTCGGCGATGCCCGGCCACAGCGGCCCACCTGCGGCGTTCTCCTCGCTGAACCCGTCGGTGCAAACGAATCTGTTGCGGTAGAACGTCTTTCCGTCGCGGAACCCGACGATGTGCAGCATGCCGTCGCCGTCGAAGGGGTGGTAGTACTTCAGCGCCGGGTGCAGCGGATTCTCGGTGTTGCGCAGGTAGACACCGTCGAGGTCGGTCGGGACCTCACCCTCGACGACGGTCAGGTCCTCGGCGTCCCACTCGCAGGTCTGGGGACGCCACGGACCGGTCCGGTAGGGGTGGTCGTCGTCGTCGGGCAGCGTGGACAGGAACTTCCCGACGATCTCGGTGTGGGTCATGGCGCACTTCCTACGACGAAGCTGACGGTGGTGGCGGTGGAGCCGCCGAAGTTGAGGGTGGCGAACCTGTCCGCGCCGTCGACCTGGTAGTCGCCAGCGGTGCCGCTGACCTGTCGTGCGGCGTCGAGCAGCATTCTGACCCCGGTCGCCCCGACGGGGTGGCCGCCGCCGATCAGGCCACCGCTGGGGTTGATCGGCAGCCGCCCGCCGATCTCGATCTCGCCGTTCTCGATGGCCTTCCACGACTCGCCGGGCCCGGTCAGTCCGATGTGATCGATGGCCAGGTACTCGCTGGGGGTGAAGCAGTCGTGTACTTCGAAGCCGTCGACGTCGTCGAGGGTGACCCGGGCGCGGTCGAACGCGTCGAGCACGGCGCCGCGCACGTGCGGCAGGACGTACGGATCGTCGCGGGAGCGGTCCAGCTTGCTCTGCAGCCCCAGGCCGACGGTCCGGTGGCCCCAGCCGTCGATCCGGCCGAGCGGGCGCGCGCCGGGATGATCGCGCAACCAGTCGTCGGTGACCAGGACGACGGCAGCGCCGCCGTCGGTGATCTGGCTGCAGTCGAAGCGGCGCAACCTTCCTTCGACGACCGGGTTGTGTACGTCGTCGCCGGTCAGCGGCCGCGGGACCGACCAGTCGCGGGTCTGGGCGCGGGGGTTGGCGTGTGCGTTGGCGTAGTTCACGCTCGCCAGCGCCCGCAGGTGGGTCTCGTCGAGGCCGTAGCGGCGGTCGTATTCGGCGGCCACCCGCTCGAACATGTGCGGCCACATGTATTTCGCGTCGGCGCCTTCGTGTCCGGTCCACGCGGCGGCGCCGAGGATCCTCGTGGCGGCGTCGCCGGGCACGGTCTTCTCCAGTTCGATCCCGACGACCAGGGCGGTGCGGTATGTGCCCGAGCGCAGGTCGGCCAGCGCCGCCAGGGTCGCGACGCTGCCGGACGCACACGCCGCCTCGTGCCGCGAGGCGGGGGTGTCCCACAGGTCTTCGCAGGCGGTGGCCGGCATGGCACCCAGATGGCCCTGGTGGGCGAACAACTCGCCGAACGCGTTGCCGACGTGGACGACGTCGACGTCGGCGGCGTCGAGGCGTGCGGACTGGAGGGCGCCGGGCACGACCTCGCCGGTCAGATCGGCGAAGTCGCGGCCTTCACGCTCAAGGTTGCGTGCGAAGTCGCTTTGATACCCGCCGAGGATCCAGACGTCCGGCCAACTCACGCCTCGACGCTACTACAACTAACAGAGTGACCGATAGATGGCGGCCCCGTCGGCTGCGGGTCTGAACCGACGGAACCTGAGCAGGCGGGACGGCCGACCGCCGCCGCCTGCCTGTGACGCTGCATTACCCGCCACGGGCCGCGGCAAACCCGGCCTGCGTACCCTGCGATCAGTAGGGAATGCTGGAACCATGACCGACGCCCACAACCACGAGCTCGCTCGGCGGATGGCGGAATTGGCCCGGGCCGTCGCCGCCCCCCGCCGCGTCGACGACGTGCTCACCGACGTCAGCACCGAAGCCAAGAACCTGATCGCCGGTGTCGACGCGGCCGGGATCCTGCTGATCGGCAAGGCAGGCCGGTTCGATTCGGTCGGCGTCACCTCTGAGCTGCCGCATCGGCTCGACGAGCTGCAGATGAGATACAACGAAGGGCCCTGTGTCGAGGCCGCGCTCGACGATCTGATCGTGCGCACCGACGATTTCCGCACCGAGAGCCGCTGGCCGATGTACTCGGCGGCCGCCGTCGAACTGGGCGTCCTCAGTGCGCTGTCGTTCAAGCTCTACACCAGCTCGCAGACCGCCGGTGCGCTCAACCTGTTCGCGATGTCGCCGAACGCCTTCACCGCCGAGTCGGAGACCATCGGCGCGGTGCTGGCCGCGCACGCGGCCGCGGCCATCATCGCCAGCAGGCAGAGTGAACAACTGGAATCGGCGTTGTCGACCCGCGACCGGATCGGCCAGGCCAAGGGCATCGTCATGGAGCGCTACAACATCGACGACATCGCCGCGTTCGACATGCTGCGCAGGCTCTCGCAGGACAGCAACACCAAGCTCACCGACATCGCCGAACGGGTGATCCGGACTCGCGGCCAGGACTGAATCCGACCCGACCGGCCCGCCGAAACTGAACTAATTTGCGACAATTCGACCCACACTCGCGCACAAGCTCAGTGTCGCGGCGGTGAGGGGAGGACGACATCAGTGCGGTGACGACGGCGGCCTCGCTGGTGGTGTTCCCCGTGCTGGCCGGTGCGATCGGCGGTGCGGTCGCGGTACTGCGGGCGCCGTCGGCGGCGGTCGTCAGCGGTGTCCAGCATCTGGCCGCGGGCATCGTGCTGGCCGCGGTCGCCGGTGAGGTGCTGCCCGAGCTGCGCGAGCAGGGCCCGCTGTGGCTGATCGTCATCGGGTTCTCCGCCGCGGTGGCGCTACTGCTGGTGATGAGCCGGTTCGAGGGGCACGGCGAGTCGGCGTCGGGCGCCCTGCCCATCGGTTTCCTCGTCGTCGTGGGCGTCGACCTGGCGATCGACGGACTGCTCGTCGGTGCCAGCGCCGCGGTGAACACCGAAACGGCGACGGTCATCACCGTGGCGCTGACCGCGGAGGTGTTGTTCCTGGGTCTGGCGGTGGCACTGCAACTGACCCGTGGCGGCATGAGCCGGGTCGGCGCGGCGGCCGTCACCGCCGGGCTGAGCCTGGTGGTCGGCGTCGGGGCGGTCGTCGGGGCCGCGCTGCTCACCGACGCCAGCCCGGAGGTGCTGACCCTGGTGCTGGCGTTCGCCGCTGCCGCGCTGCTGTGGCTGGTGGTCGAAGAACTGCTCGTCGAGGCCCATGAGACACCGGACCGGCCGTGGATGGCGGCGCTGTTCTTCGTCGGATTCCTCGCGCTGTTCAGCCTGGAGTCACTGGGGTGACCTCGCGCCGGCACGGTGAAACCCGATGCCGGGACGGTGCCGTGCTGCGGTACGTCACGACGGGCGCCGGGCCGCCCGTGGTGCTGCTGCCCGGATGGTCGCTGACCGCGGAGACCTTCGCCGCGCAGCTGGACCACCTGGGCGGGCAGTGGCAGGTGATCGCCGTCGACCACCGCGGGCACGGCCGGTCGTCGACCCCGCCGACCGGCTACCACCTGCACCGGCTCGCCGCCGATCTGCATGATCTGCTCACCGCCACCGACCTCGTCGGAGTTCACCTGCTGGGCCACTCCATGGGTGCGGCGGTGATCTGGTCCTATCTCGAGCTGTTCGGCGCGGAGCGGCTGCGTTCACTGGTATTCGTCGATCAAATGCCCTGCGCGCTTCGCAATCCCGGGTGGACCGACGACCAGGCCGGCCAAGCCGGTGCGACGATGGAGGCCGCCGGGTTGTTCGCCTTCACCGACCTGCTCCGTGGCACGGGGCCCGATCCACGGGCCGGATTCCTGGCCGAAACCACGTCGGCAGGAGTACCGGCCGAGCGGCTGCGCTGGTTGACCGAGCAGGCCGGCACCTTCGACCGGCGACTGGCCGCCGACCTGATCTTCGATGTCGCCACCCATGACTGGCGCAGCATGATCGCCCACATCGACATGCCCACCCTCGTCGTCGCCGGTGACTCGGTGAACGTGCCGCACGCCTCCCAGCTGTGGATCCACGAGCAGATCCGCGGGTCACGGTTCGTGCGGATCACGGGCATCGACGGCGGAACGCACTTCCCGTTCTGGGAGAACCCGGCCGCGTTCAACGCGGCGCTCGGCGCATTCCTGCAGGCCGTCTAGCCAGACGTGCCCCGTCCGCGGAGTCCGGGTATGTTGCGGGCGTGCTCATGCGTGCGCTGGCAAGACGGGCGACTGCCCTAGCCCTGGCAATCACGCTCGTCTTCGCAGTGCCCGTGCCGGGGGCGTCAGCCTCGCCCGTCGCGCCCGCCGCAGGTTACGGATTCAGCGAAGGCTCCTCGATGCTCACGCTCAGTCCGGCGGACCTCGAGCGTGAACTCGACGCCGTCGCCGCCACCGGTGCGTCCTGGCTGAGGGTGCTGTTCGACTGGAATCTGATCGAACCGTCCCAGGGCCAATACCAGTGGGCCGTCGTGGACCGGATCGTCAACGCCGCCGCAGCCCGCAATCTGCGGGTCCTGGGCAACATCGCCTTCACCCCCGGGTGGGCGCGCGGGCCGCAGAGCTTCTTCACCGCCCCGCCGGACAACCCGAACGATTTCGGCGCGTTCGCCACCGCGGTCGTCGAGCACTTCGGGTCGAGGGTCTCGGACTGGGAGATCTGGAATGAGCCGAACCTGCCGTTGTTCTGGGGGTTCCAGGGCAATGCAGCGCCGCGCTACACCGAACTGCTGAAGGCCGCCTATGTCGCGATCAAGGATGCGCAGCCGTCGAGCACGGTGGTGTCGGCGGGGCTGAGTCGCGCGGTGGGCGGGCATTCCCCGCCGTCGTTCATGACTCAGATGTATGCCGCGGGCGCGAAGGGCTACTTCGACGCCGCGGCGATGCATCCCTATGTATTCCCGGGCGGGCTGGCGGTCGATCCGGAGAACGGTTGGTCGGACGTCGGGCGGGTGCGGGACGTGATGGTGGCCAACGGTGACGGCGGCAAGAAGATCTGGTTGACCGAATTCGGTGCCCCCACCAGCGACCCCGGTGCCGAAGGCGTCAGTCAGCAGCAGCAGGCGCGCCAGATCACCGACATCTTGTGGGCCGCCTCCGAACTGCCCTACAGCGGTCCGGCCTTCATCTACAGCATCCGCGATCTCGACAGCGGCGCGCGCGGCAACCGGGAGGCCAACTTCGGTGCGCTGCTCACCTCGGACTGGCAGCCGAAGGTGGCTGCGTCAGTGCTCGCGCGCTGACGCAGGCGGGTTGCCGCGACCGGTTCCGCTAGCTCGCGTGCAGATGCGGTCTGCGGTGCTGGTCGGGATGTTCGGCCAGCCACCGCCGCTCGACCCGCTTGACCCGCTGATGCTCCAGGGCGACCAGCAGGGCACCTGCCGTCACCAGAGCACCGGCGATCAGTCCGAGCACGATCGACACATCGCGTTCGCCATATGCGGTGGCGGCGACGGTGCCGGCGATCAGCACGGTGCCCACGCCGATCAGGATCAGGCCGGGCAGCCAGAGCGTGTCGATGAAGGATTCGCCGGCGTGCGGCTGGGTTGTGCGGGCGTGGTCCACCGGGTCACGATGCGCGCCTTTCATCGCATCTCCTTTCCTCCCGAAGCGATGCCCCCAGCCTACGCTCGATGTGAGCTACATCACAGCTTCATGACGTCTTGGTCATCATCCAGGAGATCATCCGTTCGGCCAGTTCAGGGCCGCAATCCTCTTGGACGAAATGGCTGCCGTGCAGGCGGGCGTGCGGATGGCCGGCGGCGCCGGGAATATGTGCGAGCAAGGGTTCGTCGGCGCGCCCGAGAATCGGATCCTTGCTGCCGAACAGCGCAAGGAACGGTTTGTCCCACCGGCCCAGGGCATCCCAGGCTGCGCGGTTGGCCGGAACCGCCGGATCGTCCGGCGAGGTCGGCACCAGCAGGGGGAACGCACGCGCGCCGGCCTGGTAGCGCTTGTCCGGAAAGGGGGCGTCGTAGGCCGCGCGCACCTCGGGCGGCACCTTGGTGGTGGTGCCCACCGCGACCAGCCAACCGGACGGCAGGACGGGGGAGTGTTTGGCGAAGGCCCGCCACAGCCGGAACGCCGGCGGTGCCGGACGGTCGGCGATCGGCAGGAAGCCGTTGCCGACCACCAGCCTGGCGAACCGCTGCCCCTGCTCACCGGCGATCCGCAGGCCGATCAGCGACCCCCAGTCCTGGACGAAGGTCGTGACGCCGGTCAGGTCCAGGGCCTCGATCCACGAGGTCACCCACTGCACGTGCCGAAGGTAGGTGTAGTCCTCGATCCGGGTCGGCTTGTCCGAGCGGCCGAAGCCGATGAGGTCGGGAGCGAGCACCCGGTAACCCGCGGCGACCAGCGGCGGGATCATCGTGCGGTACAGATAGCTCCACGTGGGCTCGCCGTGCAACAGGACCACCGGCTCGCCGTCGCGCGGCCCTTCGTCGACGTAGTGCATCCGCAGCGGTGCCGTGTCGGCTGCGACGACGTCGACGTAATGCGGCTCGAACGGGTAGCCGGGCAGGTCGGCGAATCGGGCTTCGGGGGTGCGCAGAATGTCCATGACCTGTTCGACGGTAGTACGCCTACCCGGTCATCATCCGGAAATGGTCAGCCGATCGCTGGGCGCCGCGGTCGGCCCCGGAACGACGGAACACCCCTCCCGCTGGGAGGGGTGTTCCGGTCGCTTCGCCGGTCAGGCGGCGTTCTCGCTGCCTCCGTCCCCGGAATCGCCGGCGTCCCCGGCATCGCCGTCGTCGGCTCCGGATTCGTCCCCGCTGCTGTCGTCGTTGGACTCATCGTCGTTGGCCTCATTGCCACCGGCTCCCGCACTGCCGGTGCCTTCGTCGCCGGACTCGTCGTCGCCGGCACCTTCGTCGACGGACTCCACTTCGCCGAGGTCGTCGCTACCGGACTCGTCGCCGGACTCCTCGCCGCTGAGGTCGTCGTCGCCGGTCGCGTCGTCGCCGAGGTCGTCGTCGGTGACCTCGTCGTCGCCGCTTCCCTGCTCCGAACCGTCGCTGGCGTCGTCGGTATCGACGCGGGACACGTTCTGCACGACCGACTCGGGTTGCACCTCGGCCGGTGCGCCCTCTTCCGAAGCCGGCTGCTCCTCGGCCGGAGCCTCGCCGACCGACGACACCAGCGCGGCGGCCGACGGCTCGCCGGCCTCCTCGACTTCTTCCTCGGCCTCTTCGCCACCCGGCACCGGGATCCCCGGCTGCAGCGGGTTGCCCATGCCGTCCCAGCCGATCGCCTGGGCGATGGTCCGGCCCAGCTCGATCAGCGAGCCGATGGTGCCCGCAGCTTGCCCCGGCACGGTCAGGTTCCCGATGTTCGGCACGGTGGCCACCAGGTCCAGGGAGTTGAACAGCGATCCGCCGGGGCTCAACAGCCCGCCCATCGCCAGCCCGACGCTGTCCAGGTCTATTCCGTCGGGAAGCTGGATGCCGAGCAGGTTGACCAGCGGCGTCAGGTCGAGGATCGGCCCGCCGTTGAGGTAGGCGTTGACCATGTTCGCCGGGATGTCGACCAGGTCATTGAGCGCCGCCACGAAGTCGGGTTGCTCGCTGAACAGGTTCTCCACGATGCCCTCGATGCTCGAGGCCAGCACGATGACCGGACCGAGCACCGGCCCGACGATGCCGAGCAAAGCGCCGCTGAGGTAGGTCGTGGTCAGCTCGAGCAGCGGATCGTACTCCTCCGGTACCACCGGGGGAATGATGACGATGGGCCCGACGGAGTAGCCGTCCTTGAGGATGTTGTAGAGAAGGCCGTGCAGGGTGTCGAGGGTGGTGAGGTCCTCGGCGAACGGCGCTTCGATCGCAGCGCCGAGGTTGGTCAGGATCTGGTCGGCGATCGTTCCGAAGTCGGGCAGCTCCGACAGGTACAGCAGCTGGTTGGCGATCACCTGCTGTAAGACCGGTGCGGGAGCCTCCAGGTACAGATTGACCAGGTCGGCGTAGTTGGCCTCGGAGGTGTTCCACACCTCCAGCCATGGCGTGATCGGGTCGAAACCCGCCGACAACGCGACCGAGCGTGAGCTGGCCTCGTCGGCGGCGATCGCCACATCGGCAGGCAGCGCCTGGATGGGTGCGAGCGCAATCGCGCCGGCGCCGACCATGGCGACACCGGCGGTCAGATAAGAGCGAATGGATACCTGCATCGTGACCCCCACATTTAGGTGTTGTGACCCCACTGTCACATCCGGGAATGTAACTGAGACGAACCTGAGGGCGACTGAAAACAGCAAATTCAGTGACTTTGCCGTCCGGCGTGGTTGCGCAGCTGTGTCGCACGGTGCGGTGTGAGACAGATGTGCCCCAGCGAAGACCGGGGCTGTGCTCCGGCGAGGTCTGGAAACAGGGGTGCGGAGGAGGAACCGTGCGCCGCGAAAAAAGTGCCCCCGGCAGGATTCGAACCTGCGACACCGGCTTTAGGAGAGCCGTGCTCTATCCCCTGAGCTACGAGGGCGTGACCGCTGGCAGCTTACCCGGCGAGCCGGGTCCGGCCACACCGGCGACCGCGCCGAGTTATGGCAAAAGTGTCAAAACTGGGCCGTCCGCCGGTAGCCTGCCAGCCGTGGAGCTGACACTGCAACGTATCGGTGCGTGGTCCGGCACGATCATGATCCTTCTCTACGGCGCCAGCTTTTCCGGCATCGCCCAACTCTTCCCGCCGCTGTCGCCGGTGTCCTCGGCCGACGAGATCGCGGCGTTCTTCACCGAGCACAAGCTGTGGGTGCGTTTCGGGGTGTCCGGGGCGCTGCTGTCCGCCGCGCTCGCGCTGCCGTTCCTGGCCACCATCGTGCTGCGGATCCGCCGCGTCGAGGGACGATTCGGCATGTTGTCGATGACCCAGCTGATGGCTGCGACGATCTTCGTGCCCGCGCTGATCTTCCCGCAGTTCTTCCTCGGCGTCGCCGCCTACCGGCCCGAGCAGCGCTCCGCCGAACTGACCCAGGCCCTCAACGACGTGTTCTGGCTCTGGTTCATCGGCATCGTCGGCACCATCATCGTCCAGAACATCACCCTGGCGATCGCCGCGTTCGTCGACCAGACCGACCCGCCCACGTTCCCCCGCTGGTACGGCTACCTCAACCTGTGGGTGGCGATCCTGTCGCTGCCGGGCTGCGTGGTCGTCGTGTTCAACGACGGCCCGCTGGCCTGGAACGGCGTCTTCGCCTTCTACATCCCGGGCCTGGTGTTGGTGATCTGGCTGTTCTCCGCCACCGCGGTGATGCTCAAGTCGATCAAGGCCGAGCAGGCGGTGCCGGCGCCGGCGTGACGGACGAGATCACCACCGCCGCACCGCAGCGACCCGCCCGCCGAATCCCCGGGGAGAGCGGCACCTGGGTTTTCCTGTTCGGCGACATGCTCGTCTTCGGCGCGTTCTTCGTCACCTTCCTGGTCGAGCGGGCCAACGAACCCGAGGTGTTCGACGCCGCCCGCACCACGCTGCACCTCGGCGTCGGCGTGCTCAACACGCTGGTGCTGTTGACCAGCTCACTGTTCGTGGTGCTCGCCGTCGCCGCGATGCGCACCGCGGCGGCCACCCTGGCCACCCGCGCCGTCGCCGCCGCGATCGGCTGCGGGGTGGTGTTCATCGCGCTGAAGGTCGTCGAGTACGTGTCGCTGGCCGGCGCCGGGCACGGACCGGGTGCCAACCACTTCTACCTCTACTACTTCATCCTGACCGGTCTGCACCTGTTCCACGTCTGCCTGGGGCTGGGCGCGTTGGCGTTCATGGCCTCGCAGGTGCGGGCCCCGCAGCTCAGCCCCACCCGCACCGCGCTGGTCGAAGGTGCGGCCTGCTTCTGGCACCTGGTGGACCTGCTGTGGATCTTCCTGTTCGCACTGCTGTATCTGGTGAGCTGAATGACCGCGCTGAAACTGCTGATGAACCGCGCCGGGGTGAGCTGGCTGATCCTGGTGGCCGCGACGGTGCTGTCCTGGGCGGTGGGCGCCGAACACGGCACCGGATCGATGGTGGCGGTGCTGGTGCTGGCCATCGCCGCGATCAAGGTTCGTCTGGTCGGGCTGGACTTCATGGAGCTGCGGCACGCCCCGATCCCGCTGCGGGCCGCGTTCGAGGCCTACTGCTTCGGGATGTGGGCGCTGCTGTCCGGGCTCTACCTGTGGCTGTGACCGGGCTACTTCAGCAGCGCGACCACCTTGGCGAACGCCTCGACGTGACGCGCCTGCACGATCACGTAGCTGATGCCGTAGGAGTCCCGGTATCCGCGTAGCCGCTCGGCGATCTCGTCGGTGCTCCCGGACAGCACCCCGGGGTGGCGCAGCAGTTGCTCGTCGGACAGCCCGGGCAGCGAGCGCTTGGAGATCGCGAGATCGGGCACCCCGGAATCGTCGACCGGCATCGCGGTCACCGCGATGTTGAGCTCGAGCTGGGCGAATCGGTCACCGGCGGCGGACCGGACGAAGTCGATCCGGTCGCCCAGCGGGTCGTCGCCGGGCCCGGCCGGACGGTCACCACCGGTGAATCCGATGATGTCGGCGAAACGCGCGGCGATGCGCAGCACCCGGTCACCGTTGCCGGCGATCATGATCGGCACATCCGGGAGCTGCTCTGCCATGTACCGGGTGGTTTCGCGCAGATGGTCGACGCGCTCCCCGGCGCTGGGAAACCGCAGACCGGCGGCGTCGAACTCCGCCTTGACGTAGCCGGTGCCCAAGCCGAGGTCGAACCGGCCCTCGCTGAGCTCGTGCAGCGCGCCGACGTCGCGTGCCAGCAGTGCGGGCCGGTAGAACGCGGCATTGGTGACGAACGTGCCGACCCGCAGCGAGCGGGTTCCCATCGCGATCGCCGTCATCACCGGGAACGGTGCCGGGGCACCGAGATGGTCGGGTACCAGCATTACGTCGAATCCGAGGTCCTCGGCCCGTCGCGCCGCGTCCTGAACCTCGGCCCGGGACCGGGCCCGCGTGATGCCGACCCCGAATCGGAAATCCTTGGCTGCCACGAAATCGATCGTAGGTCCACAGGTTTGGCTTCGGTGCCGGGTGGGCATAAAGAGTTCCGGCTTGGTTCACCGCGATCCGGCCCGTTGTGCACACCCCGACGGGCCGGATCGAATTTTTTTCAGGGGGTGGTTGTGGCTTCCTCGGACGACCCGCCGACCCTCGGTGTCGAGGAGGAGTTCCTGCTCGTCGACCCGGGCAGCGGTGCGCCGGTGCCGCAGAACCGCGCCGTGGCCGAGCGGGCCGCTGCTGACGGCGTCGACTTGCAGCTGGAACTGACCAGCTGTCAGGTCGAGACGACGAGCCGTGTCGTCGACACCACCACTGACCTGCACGCTGAGCTGATGCGGCTCCGACGTGTCGCGGCCGGCGCGGCGACGGCGGCCGGATCGCGGCTGCTGGCCGTCGGACTGCCGCCGACGTTGCCCACTCAATTCCCCGTCACCGACACACCGCGCTACCGCGACATCGGCGAACGGTTCGGCATGATCGCCCATGAACAGGGAATCTGCGGCTGTCACGTTCATGTCGCGGTGCCCGACCGGGACGCGGCGATCGCGGTCAGCAACCGGCTGCGGCCGTGGCTGCCGCTGCTGCTGGCGCTCACCGCCAACTCGGCGATCTACCGCAACGACGACACCGGTCATTGCAGCTGGCGCAGCGTGCTGTGGGCGCGCTGGCCCAGCGCCGGGCCACCCCCGCACTTCGACTCCGCCGACGACTACGACGCCGCAGTGGCACTGCTGTGCCGGTCCGGGGTGATTCGGGACGACGGCATGATCTATTGGGATGTGCGGCCGTCACGCAACTTCCCGACGGTGGAGGTCCGGGTCGCCGATGTCCCGGCCACCGTTGCCGAGACCGTCGTCTTCGCCGCCCTGGTCCGCGCCTGCGTGATGACTGCGCTCGAGGATCACCGTCGCGGTGAACCGGTGCTGCCCCTGGCGCCGTTCGCGCTCAAGGCCGCCTACTGGAAAGCCGCCCGAGACGGGTTGGACGGCGACAGCCTCGACTTGGAGAGCCACGGCGCGGCCCCGGCCCGGTCGCTGCTGGAACGTCTGGTCGCGGTGGTGCGCCCGGCGCTCGAGCGGTGCGGAGACCATGAGCTGGTGACGGCGGGGCTGGCCCGGGTGGCCGAACACGGCAACGGTGCGATGCGCCAGCGGCGGGCCTGGCAGCGTGCCCACGACGTCGCCGACGTGCTGGAAGCCGCCGCCGCCGCGACCCTGGAGGGGGCCTAGACGAGTGGCAGCTCGGCGAAGACGGGGCTGGTCGGCTGAGTCGAACCGCCCGGTGGCTCGACGGTGAACGCCAGCGCCCGCGACGACCCGAGGTCGGGGATGACCGCGGTGGTCGACGGCGCCACCGACTCCGCGTCCATCGTGCCCGCCGAGTGCGGCCCCTCGGCGTCCACCAGCCACATCTGGTAGACGGTGCCCGGCTGCGGGGGTGGGACGTTGTTCATCACGAGCACCCCGGAGTCCTGCTCCCGGGAGAACACCACGGTGGCCAGGCCGCCGCCGGGGATCTCCCCGGACACCGTGCGCACGTCGGGCGCGGCGAAAACCAGGTCTGCGGTCGACGGGGGTGCCGCCGGGCGCAGCGCCATACCGACGCCCACCGCGCCGAGCCCGACCACCAGGACCGCGGCGGCGGCCAGCGCCGCCCGGGTCCAGCGCCGCGGCTGCGCCGCGCGGCGCAGCGGAACGGGGTCCTGGGCGACCCGTTGCAGCACCTGCTCGCGCAGCTGTTCGGGCGGTTCGACTGCCGTCGCGGCGGCGACGGCGGCCATGGTCTCGCGGACTGCCCGCACCTCGGTGCGGAACGCCTCGGCGACGTCGGGCGGGGCATCGTCGAGGCGGCGCTCGACATCGGCGACGTCGGCCTCGGTCAGCGCGTGCAACGCATAGGGCGTGGCCAGGGACAGCAGGTCCGTGGCGTGAGGTCCGGTCATGCGGCCCCCAGGCATCTGCGCAGGCCCCGGATGGCGTCACGCATCCGGGACTTGATCGTGGCCAGGTTCGCCGACAGCCGCTCGGACACCTGCGCGTAGGTCAGCCCGTCGTAGTAGGCCAGCTGAATGCACTCGCGTTGGGTGTCGGTCAGCGACGCGAGGCAGTCGGTGACCTGCCGGCGCTCCTCGCTGAGGATCACGGTGTCGGCGACGTGGTCGGACGGCGGCTCCACGCTGGCGGCCCCGTAGCGGGACTCGCGGGTGCTGGCCGCCTGCTCCGAACGCACCCGGTCCACCGCGCGCCGGTGCGCCAGCGTCATCAGCCATGCCAACGGCGTGCCCGCGGCCGGGTCGTAGCTCTCGGCGGTTCGCCATACCTGCAGGTAGATGTCCTGCGTGGTCTCCTCGCTGTAGCCGGGGTCGCGCAACACCCGGGTGACCAGGCCGAACACCCGTGACCGGGTCTGGTCGTAGAACTGCGCGAACGCGTCGACGTCCCGACGGGCCACCTGGCGCAGTAGCGCGTCGAGTTCGGCGGTCACGAGCGGTAGCCTAGCCACCTGGATCAACGCCGTCACGTTAATCCCCGCTTCGGCGCAGCCGTGGTGAAAGGGAATGCGCGCAAACAGTATTCACCGAAACCCGCGATGCCTGCCGCAGCGAGTCCACCTTTTCCCGTTCAAGAGCCCTGTCGGGGACCAGCGGAACGCGTCGCATCCACAACATGATCGCCTGCACCCGCATGCCCATCGCGTTCATCAGCGGGCTCAGCGGCGCGGCGAGCTGCAGCCCCAGGATCTGGCCGACACCGGCCCGGCGCCGGGTCCCGCGCATCGTGGCCACGAACGCCGGCTGATCGTCGCGGTGCAGGGAGATGCGGACGTCGAGCTCGTCGTCCGGGGCGGGTGCGTGCACCAGATAGTGGCCGTCGACAGCGTTGAACGGTGAAGCCCGGAACTTCTTGGTGACCATCGCCGGACGATCGGCCGGCGGCGGAAGAAGGTAGGCGTGGCGCCCGCCGGCGGCGTTGTGCACCTCGGCGATCACATGGCGAAGGGTGCCGTGCGCATCGTGGCACCAGTACAGGCTCAGCGGATTGAACACGTAACCCATCACCCGCGGCTGGAACAGCGCGGTGATCTTGCCGCCGGACAGGTCGACCCCCTTGTCGGCGAGGAACGCTTCGATCCGCCCCCGGAGACTGTCGTCGGGCGACTCCCACAGGTGGTCGCGGGCGTCGAAGGTGGCGAAGGGCCGCAGCCATCTGGCGGGCTGCGGTAACGCATCGACGTCGACGAACCAGCTGTAGCTGCGGTGCTCGAAATAGTGGTGCACCGGTGAACGCCGCAGGTGGGTGATCCGGGTGCGGTACAGCGCGGCGCTCAACGGCTCACCGCCTCGACACGTCCGGGGGCGCCGGCCGCGCGACGGATGGTCGCGGTCGACGGTTTCCCGGTGCTGATGGGCTCCACATACCACTATTCGGAGCCGGGGGTTCGGCGGATGGGTGGGTCGCGGTTACGCAGGCCGCGATTCGCCGACGGTCGCTAGCCGGCGCGCCACGCTCGTGCCGCCTCGGCCAGACCCTGTACGAGCGTTGACGTCGCCCGGGACAGGCCGTCGTCGCTGGGCAGTCCGCTGCGTGGGCTGACCCCGCGCACACGTGCGGACAGCTCGAGCTGAGCGCCGCCGCCGCGCGCGCGGTTGACCGGATTGTCCGGATGCAGGCCACGTAGTTCGCGCGGCATCGCGTCGAGGTCGGTGATCACCTGGTAGCCGGGAATGTCGATGTGCTCGGCGAGGTGGGTGGCCAGCTCGCGGTGGCGGCCACCGGCGAGGATCTGGGCGCTGCGCCCCGCGCGGCCGTAACCGTGCAGCGAGACGACGACGTCGACGTGGTCCAGGAACTCGGCCAGCCGCTGGGATTCGGCCGGGTCGTAGCGCGCCGAGGGCAGATGGTGGCCGTAGTGGTCGGGATGGCGGACCACGTACAGCGAGGCTCCGGCGGCGTCCGCAGCGCGCTCGGCGATGACGTCGGTCATCTGCTCCAGGCCGCCGCCGTGAATCGCGAGGAACCCGAAACGCGACCGCAGCACACTGTGCTCGACGACCGCCGAATCGGCGAGCAGCTGAGAAAGAGTCTGTGGGCCGGGTACCTCCGGTGCGTTTCGTCGGGGCCAGTGGGTGGGATCCCACCGCTCCAGAAACTGGATCCAGCGCAGCGGCAGACCGTGGTGGCGGGCACCGTCGAGGATGCGCTCGAGGTAGCCGGGCCGCGGCGGTCCGGCCTCGACCCGGTGGTCGATGTAGACCCATGCCGTGGTGGGGCCGTGCTCGGTGTGCACCGTCATCTCGTCGCGGCGGTAGCGCAGCGGAACGCCTTCGGCGCTGTCCAGGGTGGCCAGGTCGTGATCGGACAGTTGCCAGATCACCCCGTGCACCTCGGCGCCGCGGAACCGCTCGACGGTGGCCACCCCGCGTTCGTTGATCAGCCAGTCGTGATCGGCGAGCGTGGCGCGGCGCGGGTCGGTGGCGTCGGGGCAGCGTCGCGCCATCTGCCGCACGCACAGGTTCGACCCGTACGCGAAGTAGCTGTGCCTGCCGGCCATTCAGCCCTTGGCGGTCGCAGAGATGAGTTCCACGTCCAGCAGCGTAATGAGTCCGGCAACCACCGGGCAAAGCGCGGTGGTGACCGAGTGCTCGACGCCGTGGCCCATCAACCGTGCGCCAGCGTAGGCGTCGAGAAGGCGTCCAGCAGGCGCCGGTCGCAACGGCCCGCTGGGGAAAGCCGACCTACTCGACGACCGCGCCGTAGCCGCCGATCAGCGGTCCGAAGCCGATGCCCTGCCAGCCGCCCCAGTTCCATGGGGGCGGTTTGGTGATCAGCTGGGTGCTGCCGTTCGTCTCGCAATAGGTGACGTTGTTGCCCACGGGGGAGCAGTCGGGTGCCGCCGCCGCCGAAGGAGCGACACCCAGCGCCAGAAGGAACCCCGCCAGCGCGACCAGCGCGCTGCGGGCGGCAGTTGTCATGACCGGGATTCGATCAGAGGACGAACATGCCGTAGTTCCACGGGAACATGCCACCGCCGTACCAGGGCTGGGCGTATTCCGACGGAGTCGAGCTGATCTGGGCGTTGCCCGGGGATTGGCAAACGGTGGTCGCGCCACCCTGGATGCCGCCACCGCCGGAGCTGGTCTGCTCACAGTTCGGTTGCGCGAGAGCGGCGGGTGCGGCGGCGATCGCCAAGGCGGCGGCGCCGCCGGCGACGAGGGCGGACAGGGCAGTCAGGCGGGCCTTCATCTTCGTATTCCTTCCGGCGAGAGTCTTGATCAAGCCTACAGGGCTTTCACAATCGGTGTGCAGACTCGACCCCGGCGAAAATGCCGGGGCCAGCGCCGATCACGGGCCGTGTCGGTGAACCTGGATGTCAGCTGCCGGGAGGATCGGACGGCAGCGCGCGCGAGACGAGAACTCGCCTCGATCCTCAGACCGGGCCGTAGCGGCCGCCGTACTCGGGCAGCTGAGTGTCCGGCAGCGTGTCGTTGATCTCGGCGTTGCCCGGGGACTGGCACACGCTGTTGTCGGCGGCCTGGCCGCCGAGGCCGGGGTTGGTCTGGTCGCAGTTCGGCTGTGACAGCGCGGTGGGCGCGGCGGCGATTGCTGCGGCGGCACCGCCCGCGGCGAGGAGGGCTGCCAGTGCCGTGAGGCGTGACTTCATCTGCTCATTCCCTTCCTGCGGGCCTCTACCGAGGGCGGCGTCGTCCGGCACCGGGCCGGGGCCTACCGGCCAGCGTAGAGGCCTTTGCCGGTGATCGCAGGCAGTTCGAACGCAGGGACTATGCCGGCCGGCGCATCGATCACCGCGGGAATCGCGTTGACGACGCGGGCGGCGGTGGCGACCAGCCCGGCGTGGTTGTGGTCCCCGTTGGGGCTGCTCAGGCACAGATCCAGGGCGTAGGACGGTTCGCCGGTGAGTTCGATGCGGTAGGAGCCGCCGTGTTGGGCGGGTTGCGGCCAGTCCGGGCACAGGTCGTCGCGCAGCCGGGTGACGTGCTCGAGGACGACTGCGACCTCGCCGTCCTTCATGCCGCGCACCTCGAATCGGATCGCGGCGGTGGTGCCCTTCGCGACCCGGCCGGCAGCGATGTCGAAATCCTCGGGTGCCGGGACCCGGACATGGGTTTCGGTGACCTCGTCGAGCTCGACACCCAGGCCCGCGGCCAACTGCCGCACCACCGAGCCCCAGGCCAGGCTCAGCACCCCCGGCTGCAGCAGCATCGGGGTCTCGTCGAGGCTGCCGCCGAATCCCATCACGTCGAACATCACCGCGGCGCTGTCGTAGGTGTCGTAGTTGATGATCTCCATGCAGCGGATCTGCTGCACGCTCTGGCAGGTGCCGGCCAGCGCCATCGGCAACAGGTCGTTGGCGAAGCCGGGGTCGATGCCGTTGACGAATATGGACGAAGATCCGGCCTTGGCGGCCTCCTCGATCGGCCTGATGAGATCTTCGGGCAGCACCTGCCAGGGGTACTGCAGGAACACCGCGCTGCTGCCGACGACGTTGACGCCCGCGGCCAGGATCCGGCGGTAGTCCTCCAGGGCATCGGGCAGCCGGTTGTCTGCGAGGGCCGTGTAGACCACGCACGCCGGCTTCGTCGCGAGCACCGCGTCGAGGTCGGTGGTCGCGGTGACACCGGTCGGGCCGGTCGTCTGCGCGAGCCCGGCGAGTTCGGCCGCGTCCTTGCCCGCCTTGGCCTCCGACGACACCCACACCGCCGTCAGCTCGTAGTCGGGGTTGGTGATCAGCTGGGCCAGCGCGTGCCGGCCGACGTTTCCGGTCCCGACGGCGGCGACCGGGATGGGGCTGGGGATGGCCACGGTGGTGTCCTCTACAGGTCGGGGATCGGGAGGTCGAGGTTCGGATAGGTGATCCCGCCGTCCACCTCGAGGGTCTTGCCGGTGAGGTAGCCGCCGGCCGGTGAGGCGAGGTAGACGGCCGCGGCGGCGATGTCGAGCGGGTCGCCCAGCCGACGCAACGGAGTGGCCTGCTCCATCGGGGTGCGCAGGTCGTCGTTGCTGGCGACGATGTCGAGCGCCGAGGTGAGGATGGAGCCGGGCGCGATGGCGTTGACCCGGATCCGTGGCGCCAGGTCCAGTGCCGAGAGCCGGGTGTAGTGCGCCAACGCGGCCTTGGCGGTGCCGTAGGCGGCGAAGCCGCGGCCGGCGAGCCGGCCCATCGTCGAGGTGACGTTGATGATGCTGCCGCCGCCGGAATGTTCGAGCATCAGCGGGGCGGCGGCGACGGTCAGCGCGTGTGCGGTGGCGACGTTGAAGGTGAACGCGTCGCGCAGGTCCTTGGCGGTGGTGTCCAGCAGTGCGCCCGGCATGGTGCCGCCGACGTTGTTCACGACGACGTCTAGTTTTCCGAAGGCTTCCACGGCCTGTGCGGCCAACGCCGAGGTGTCATCGGGGCGGGCGAGGTCGGCCACCACGACGTGGGCCTGCCGGCCGGCGGCACGAACCTGCTCGGCGACCTCCTCGAGCTGGGCCTCAGTGCGGGCGGCAATCAGCACGTCAGCGCCGGCTTCGGCGAACGCCAATGCCATCGCCGCGCCCAATCCTCGGCCCGCGCCGGTCACCACGGCCACCCGGTCGTCGAGCCGGAACCTGTCGAGAATCACGGGCGCCACGGTAACAAGAACTTGTTCTAATTCGCCGCGGTTTCCGCGCAGGCGGGGCGCTGCGTCTACTTCTTCGAGGCGGACTTCTTGGCCGGCGCCTTCTTGGCCGGAGCTTTCTTCGCCGCGGACTTCTTGGCGGGAGCCTTCTTCGCCGCGGACTTCTTGGCGGGCTGCTTCGCCGCGGATTCGCCGTCGGTGCTCTGCGCCCGGCGGGCCTTCACACTGGCCTCGAGCTTGGCCAGCAGATCCGAGACGTCCTCGGTCTCGTCGAGCTGCTGGGGCTCCTCCTCGGTGGTGAACGCCTCACCGCCCTCGAGCTTGGCCTGGATCAGCTCGTGCAGGTGTTCCTGGTAGTCGTCGTGGTACCGGTCGGGGTCGAAATCGTCGGTCATCGAGTCCACGACCTGGCTGGCCATCTTCAGCTCGGCGGGCTTGACCTCGACCTCCTTGTCGAGCACCGGGAAGTCGGGATCGCGGATCTCGTCGGGCCACAGCAGGGTGTGGATCATCATCACGTCGCGCTTGCTGAAGTCCTTGACCCGCAACGCGGCAAGACGGGTCTTGTTGCGCAACGCGAAGTTCACGATCGCGACCCGGTCGGTGTCCATCAACGTCTTCGCCAGCAGCACATAGGATTTCGACGACTTTCCGTCGGGTTCCAGGAAGTACGAACGGTCATACATCATCGGGTCGAGGTCACTGGCGGGGACGAACTCGAGGACCTCGATCTCGCGGCTGCGCTCCTCGGGAAGGTTGGCGATGTCGTCGTCGGTGATGATGACGGTCTGACCGTCGTCGGAGTCGTAGGCGCGGGCGATGTCGCGGTACTCGACCACCTCGCCGCACACCTCGCAGACCCGCTTGTACCGAATGCGCCCGTGATCTTTGGCGTGCACCTGGTGGAACTTGATGTCGTGATCCTCGGTGGCGCTGTAGACCTTGACCGGGACGTTGACCAGGCCGAAGGCGATCGAACCCTTCCAGATGGACCGCATCAGTCCAGTATGTCCGATGAAGCCGCCGCATCGACGGTGGCGCGATCGGGCAGGTCGGCGCCGGCCCGCGACACCGTCAACGCCGCGCAGCGGGCCGCCGCGGTGACCACTCCGGCCAGCGTGTCCCGGTCGATCTGCGCCAGCGCGGTCCGCCGATCGGCCCCGAGCAGCCCGCGCGCCCACAGCGCGTCGATCAGGCCCGCCATGAACGAATCTCCGGCGCCCACGGTGTCCACCACGCGTACATGCGGTGCTGGTACCCGCACCGTTCCCGCTGCACACATCGCCACCGCGCCGTCACCGCCGAAGGTCGCCACCACGACCTTGGCGCCCGACGCCAGCCAGGACGCCGCGGTCTGCTCCGGGGACCGGTTCGGGTCGATCCAGCGCAGATCCTCGTCGCTGGCCTTGATCACGTCGGCCTTCTCGACCATCCGGTCGATGCGTTCGCGCGCGGCGTCGGGGTCGGTGATCAACCCAGGGCGGATGTTCGGGTCGAACGTGAAGGTGGCCGACAGGCGGTAGGTGTCGATCAGGGCGGCGGTGGCCAGGCAGCCCGGTTCGAGCACCGTGGCGATCGAACCGGAGTGCACGATCAGCGGCGGGGCCACCTGCGGGGTTCCGCTGAGCTGCCAGGCGATGTCGAAGGAATAGGTCGCCGCCCCGTCGTTGTCGAGCGAGGCTAGCGCGGTGGCGGTTCTCGGTGCGTCGGCACTTCCCGGAACCAGTTGCACCCCAGCGGATTCAACAAAGTCGGCAATGCGGCGGCCGTACTCGTCGGTGCCGATGTGGGTGAGAAAGTCCACCGCGCGGCCCAGTCGCGCGAGCCCGACCGCGACGTTGAGCGGACTGCCCCCGACATGCTCCCCGGTCCGGTGGCCGTCACGTTCGACGACGTCGATGAGCGCCTCACCGATGACCAATGCCCTCACGATCCCGACGCTACCGGCACGGTGCCGAGGTGTCGGGGCATATGACGGGATACTGGCAGGCGTGGACAGCTGCGGCCGGGTCACCCTGACCAATCCGGACAAGGTGCTCTACCCGGAGACCGGGACGACCAAGGCCGAGGTCTTCGACTACTACGTCGCGATCGCCGATGTCATGGTCGCGCACGTCGCCGGCCGGCCGGTCACCCGCAAGCGGTGGCCGAACGGCGTCGACGAGGCGGCGTTCTTCGAGAAGCAGCTCGCCTCCTCGGCGCCGGACTGGCTCGACCGCGGCTCGGTGGTGCACAAGTCGGGCACCACCACCTATCCCCTCATCGACAGCCGCGAGGGCCTGGCGTGGATCGCCCAGCAGGCGGCTCTGGAAGTGCACGTGCCGCAGTGGCGGTTCACCGGATCAGCCGGTGCGCGCGAACCCGGACCGGCCACCCGCATCGTCTTCGACCTCGACCCCGGCGAGGGGGCGGGCATGCGCCTGCTGTGTCAGGTGGCCGCCGAGGTCCGCGCCCTCATCGACGGCATCGGGCTGCGCACGTACCCGCTCACCAGCGGCAGCAAGGGGCTGCATCTCTACGTGCCGCTGAGCGACCCGATCAGTTCACGCGGGGCCTCGGTGCTGGCCAAGCGGGTCGCTCAGCAGCTCGAACAGGCGATGCCCAAGCAGGTCACCGCGACGATGACCAAGAGTCTGCGCCGCGGCAAGGTGTTCGTCGACTGGAGCCAGAACAACGCCAACAAGACCACCATTGCCCCGTATTCGCTTCGCGGGCGCGCTCATCCGACCGTTGCGGCGCCGAGGTCCTGGGACGAGCTCGATGAGGCCGACTTGCGGCAGCTGACCTTCGCCGAGGTGCTCGACCGGGTGCGGCGCGACGGCGACCTGCTCGCCGACCTCGACGAGCCGTCGCCACCGGATCGGCTGACGACGTATCGAGGTATGCGCGACACCGCGAAGACCCCCGAGCCGATCCCCGCCGGCGCGCCGAGCGCGGGCAGCGACGACCGGTTCGTCATCCAGGAACACCACGCGCGCCGGCTGCACTACGACTTCCGGCTGGAACGCGGCGGCGTCCTGGTGAGCTGGGCGGTCCCCAAGAACCTGCCCGAGGCCCCGTCGGTCAACCACCTTGCGGTGCACACCGAGGACCATCCGATCGAGTACCTGACCTTCGCCGGCGAGATCCCCAAGGGTGAGTACGGCGGCGGCGAGGTGCGCATCTGGGATACCGGCACCTACGAGACCGAGAAATTCCGGGACAACCCGCCCGGCGGGCCGGACCGGGGCGGCGAGGTGATCGTCACGTTGCATGGAGACCGGATCCAGGGGCGCTATGCACTGATCCAGACCGACGGCAAGAACTGGCTGGCGCACCGGATGAAGGAGCAGCACCGACCCACCTTCGCCGACTTGGCCCCGATGCTGGCCACCGAAGGGTCGGTGCAGCGATTCACCAAGGGCCAGTGGGCCTTCGAAGGGAAGTGGGACGGATATCGGCTGCTCGTCGAGGCCGACCACGGCACGCTGGCGTTGCGGTCCCGCCGCGGGCGCGACGTCACCGGCGAGTATCCGCAGCTTCAGGCACTGGCCGCCGATCTGGCCGATCACCACGTGATCCTCGACGGTGAGGCGGTGGCCCTCGACGAATCCGGGGTGCCCAGTTTCCGCGAGATGCAGAACCGCGCCCGCTCGACCCGCCTCGAGTTCTGGGCGTTCGACATCCTGTACCTGGACGGCCGATCCCTGCTGCGCGCCAAGTACACCGACCGCAGGAGGGTGCTCGAAGCGCTGGCCGCCGGCGGGGGGTTGATCGTGCCCGATCCGATCGACGCCGACGACGGACCCGCGGCCCTCGAGTACGCGAAATCGCAACGCTGGGAAGGCGTCATCGCCAAGAAACGCGACTCCAGCTATCAACCGGGGCGGCGCTCGTCGTCGTGGATCAAGGACAAGCTGTGGACCACGCAGGAAGTGGTGATCGGCGGCTGGCGGGCCGGCAACGGCGGGCGCAGCAGCGGCATCGGCTCGCTGATGGTCGGCATCCCCGGTCCGGGTGGGCTGCAGCTGGTCGGCCGGGTGGGTACCGGCTTCACCGAGAAGGAACTCACCGCGCTGAAGCGGACGCTGGCGCCGCTGCACACCGACGAATCCCCATTCGCTCAGCCGCTGTCCAAGCAGGACGGCCAGGGTGTCACGTTCGTCCGGCCGGAACTGGTGGGGGAGGTCCGCTACAGCGAGCGCACCGCCGAGAACCGGTTGCGTCAGCCGAGTTGGCGCGGGCTGCGGCCGGACAAGGAGCCGGGTGAGGTCGTCTGGGAATGAGGTGGCTTGCCGTACGTCGCGGGCACCCTCCGCGGCTCTGATTCTTGTCGGTGTTCGAATGTATGTTCGGGTCATGTCGGGTGGGGTCGTGTCGGAGGCGGTGGCCGGGTTGGCTGCCGCGGTCGATGAGGTGATGGCCTGTGAGCTCGACACGTTGACCGGCGCCGAGTTGCTCGAGGCTCTCGATGAGTTGGAAACCGTGTGGTGTCGGTTGCCGGGGGTGCGGCATCGGTTGTTGGCGCGGTTGCAGGTCGAGACGACCCCGCAGCAGCTGGGCGCCAAGTCGTTCAAGGATGTGTTGGCGATCCGGTGGCGGATCTCGACCGGCGAAGCGCACCGCCGGCTGGCTGAGGCCGCGGAGTTGGCGCCGCGCCCGGCGATCAGTGGGCCACCACTATCGCCGGTGTTGGCGGCGACGGCGATCGCTCAGGATCGGGGGCTGATCAACACCGAGCATGTCGCGGTGATCCGCAAAGCCGTCGCCAAGCTACCCGGCTTCGTCGACGCCGCGACCGCCGAGCAGTTCGAGGTCGACCTGGTCCGCGCCGCGGTCGGGATCGGCCCCACAGAACTGGCCGGGGCCGCCGAGCGGGCGTTGTTTCTGCTCGATCAGGACGGCCCCGAACCCGACGAGCGTGAACGCGCCCGCACGCGCGGACTGTCCACGGGGAAGCAGGGCACCGATGCGATGGTCCCGGTCAGCGGGGCGTTGACGCCGCAGGCGTGGGCGGTGTGGGAGGCGATCTTCGCCAAATACGCCGCCCCGGGCATGTGCAACCCCGACGACGAGGCGCCGTGCACCTCGGGCACACCGACCCAGGCGCAGATCGACGCTGATCAGCGCAGCCTGGCCCAACGCCGCCACGACGCGCTGGTCGCGGTCGGGCGGATCGCGCTGATGAGCGGGCAGCTTGGCGAGCTCAACGGGCTGCCGGTGTCGGTGATCATCCGCACCACCCTCCAAGACCTCGAATCGCGGGCCGGGGTCGGCGTGACCGGGGGCGGCACGATCGTGCCGATCGCCGAGGTGATCCGGATGGCCGGCCACGCCCACCACCATC
>NZ_JBSWXU010000039.1:0-37123 GCF_056160785.1 Mycobacterium sp. ABE4_509
CCGCGGCCGCGTCCACGATCGACTGGGCGACGGTGCGGTCGCCGGTTCGGGCGCGCTGCACCGCGGCCCCCTCCGGGTTCGAGGTGGCCGCCAGTACGAAGACTCCCCGGTCGTGGCGCGCGGCGGTGTCCAGCAGGGGCTGCAGCGACCCGAACCCGAGGTAGGGCGACGCGGTGACCGCGTCGGCCGCCAACGGCGACCCACCCGCCCACGCTTCGGCGTAGGCGGCCATCGTGGAGCCGATGTCGCCCCGCTTGGCATCGGCGAGCACCAGGACACCGGCCGCACGCAACGCCCCGATCGTGCGTTCCAGTACCGCGTAGCCCGCCGAACCGTAGGCTTCGAAGAAGGCCACCTGCGGTTTGACCACCGCGAACTCCGCGAAGGCGGCGACACAGATCTCGCTGAACCGGGCCAGCCCGTCGGCGTCGACGCCCAGCCCCCAGCCGTGCAGCAACTCCGGATGCGGGTCGATCCCCAGGCACAGCGGGCCACGTTCGGCCACCGCCGCGGCCAGGCGCTCGCCGAACCCGCGCACCGTCAGGATCCCAGCGTGCTGTGCAGCTCCTGCAGCGACATCACGTCGATGTCACCGCGGATCCTGGCTTCGATTCCCTGCACCGCCGCTGAGGCGCCCTGCACCGTCGTGATGCACGGGATGTTCGCCGCCACCGCCGCCGAGCGGATCTCGTAGCCGTCGATACGCGGCCCGGAGTTGCCGTACGGGGTGTTGATCACCATGTCGACCTCACCGGCCTTGATGGCGTCGACCGCCGACAGGGGCGGGCGGTCCGGGCTGGGGTCTTCGAAGTGCTTCCGGACCTCGTCACACGGTATTCCGTTGCGCCGCAACATCTCCGCTGTCCCTTCGGTGGCCAGCACCCGGAAGCCAAGATCGGCCAGGCGCTTGACCGGGAACACCAGCGAGCGCTTGTCCCGGTTGGCCACCGACACGAACACCGTGCCGCGGGCGGGCAGCGAACCGTAGGCCGCGGTCTGGCTCTTGGCGAACGCGCTGCCGAAATCGTGGTCGATGCCCATCACCTCGCCGGTGGACTTCATCTCCGGGCCGAGCAGTGAGTCGATCTGGCTGCCGTCGGACTTGCGGAACCGGTGGAAGGGCAGAACCGCTTCCTTGACCGCCACCGGCGCGCTGCGCGCGGTGGTCGCTCCGTCACCGGTGCCGGCCAGCAGCCCCTCCCGGCGCAACTCGGCGATCGTGGCACCCAGCATGACCCGCGCGCAGGCCTTGGCCAGCGGCACCGCGGTCGCCTTGGAGACGAACGGCACGGTGCGGCTGGCCCTCGGGTTGGCCTCGAGCACGTAGAGCACGTCGTCCTTGAGCGCGTACTGCACGTTGAGCAGGCCGACCACACCCACCCCGAACGCGATCGCCTCGGTGGCCCGGCGCACCGCGTCGATGTCGCTGCGCCCCAGGGTCACCGGCGGCAGCGCACACGCCGAGTCGCCCGAGTGGATACCGGCCTCCTCGATGTGCTCCATGACACCACCGATGTAGACCTCGGTGCCGTCGCACAGCGCATCCACGTCGATCTCGATCGCATCCTCGAGGAACCGGTCGACGAGCACCGGATGCTCGGGCGACAGCTCGGTGGCGCGCTGGATGTAGCCCTCCAGGCTCTCTTCGTCGTAGACGATCTCCATGCCGCGTCCACCGAGCACGTAGGAGGGCCGCACCAGCACCGGGTAACCGATGTCGGCGGCGATCCGGCGGGCCTGATCGAAGCTGATCGCGGTGCCGAATCGGGGCGCCGGCAGACCCGCGGTGGTCAGGACCTCCCCGAAACGGCCGCGGTCCTCAGCCAGATCGATGGCCTCCGGACGGGTTCCGACGATCGGCACCCCGGCTTTCTCCAGCCGCTCGGCCAGGCCCAGCGGGGTCTGGCCGCCGAGCTGCACGATGACACCCACCACGCCCGGACCGCCCCTGCCCGAGGACTGCTCGGCGAAGTAGATCTCCAGCACGTCTTCGAAGGTCAACGGCTCGAAGTAGAGCCGGTCGGCGGTGTCGTAGTCGGTGGACACCGTCTCCGGGTTGCAGTTGACCATAATGGTCTCGAAACCGGCCGCGCTGAGCGTCGTCGCGGCGTGCACACAGCTGTAGTCGAACTCGATGCCCTGACCGATTCGGTTGGGCCCCGACCCCAGGATCAGCACCTTCGGGCGCTCGGCCTGTGGGGCGACCTCGGTCTCGGCGGCGGGATCGAGCTCGTAACTGCTGTAGTGGTACGGCGTTTTCGCCTCGAACTCCGCGGCGCAGGTGTCGACGGTCTTGAACACCGGATGGATGCCGAGCCGGCGCCGCAGCGCCCGGACGCCCGCCTCGCCGGCCAGTTCCGGTCGCAGCGCGGCGATCTGGCGGTCGGACAGGCCGTGGTACTTGCTGCGCCGAAGCAGCTCTTCGGCCAGCACCGGCGCGTCGATCAGCTCGGCGCGCAGTTCGACCAGCCCGGCGATCTGTTCGACGAACCACGGGTCGACACCCGAGGCCCGGGCCACCTCGTCGACGTCGGCCCCGAGCCGCAGCGCGTACTCGAGGTCGTAGAGCCGTCCGTCGGTCGGGGTGCGCAGCCGGGCCAGCACCTCGGTGACGTCGATGTCGGGGTCGGCCCCGGTCCAGAAGCCGGTCCGGCTGGTCTCCAACGAGCGCATCACCTTGCCGAGCGCCTCGATGAAGTTGCGGCCCAGCGACATCGCCTCACCGACCGACTTCATCGTGGTGGTCAGCGTGGTGTCGGCGCCGGGGAACTTCTCGAACGCGAACCGCGGCGCCTTGACCACCACATAGTCCAGGGTGGGCTCGAAGCAGGCCGGGGTCTCCTTGGTGATGTCGTTGACGATCTCGTCCAGGGTGTAGCCGATGGCGAGTTTCGCGGCGATCTTGGCGATCGGGAAGCCGGTCGCCTTGGACGCCAGCGCGCTCGAGCGGGACACCCGGGGGTTCATCTCGATGACGATGAGCCGACCGTCCTCGGGGTTGACCGCGAACTGGATGTTGCAGCCACCGGTGTCGACACCGACCTCGCGCAGGATGTCGATCCCGAGGGTGCGCATGGTCTGGTACTCGCGGTCGGTCAGCGTCATCGCCGGGGCGACGGTCACGGAGTCACCGGTGTGCACACCCATCGGGTCGACGTTCTCGATCGAGCACACCACCACCACGTTGTCGTGGCCGTCGCGCATCAGCTCGAGCTCGTATTCCTTCCACCCGAAGATCGACTCCTCGATCAGCACGTTCGCCGACGGTGACGCGGTCAGCCCGTCGCCGGCCATCCGGCCGACGTCCTCGGCCGAATAGGCCATGCCCGAACCGAGCCCGCCCATCGTGAAGCTGGGCCGGACCACCACCGGCAGGCCCAGCTCGGCGACCGTCTCGTGGACCTCGTCCATCGTGTAGCAGACCCGGGATCTCGCCGACTTGCCTCCGACTTTGGAAACAATATCCTTGAACTTCTGCCGGTCCTCGCCACGCTGGATGGCTTCGAAGTCGGCGCCGATCAGTTCGACGCCGTACTTGTCGAGCGTGCCGTTCTCGTACAGCTTGACCGCTGTGTTCAGCGCGGTCTGCCCGCCCAGGGTGGCCAGCAGCGCGTCGATCCTGTTGCCGCGCTCGGCCTGCTGGGCGATCACCCGTTCGACGAACTCGGCGGTGATCGGCTCGACGTAGGTGTGGTCGGCGAACTCGGGGTCGGTCATGATCGTGGCCGGGTTGGAGTTCACCAGGCTGACCTGAAGCCCTTCGGCCCGCAGCACCCGGCATGCCTGGGTGCCCGAGTAGTCGAACTCGCAGGCCTGCCCGATGATGATCGGGCCCGACCCGATCACCAGGACGTGGTTGAGATCTGGGCGACGCGGCATTTAGCCCCTCCTGTTCGCCGAAACGGCATTCCGGCAGCGAAAGTGCGAGACAGGACCTGCTGGAATGCCAGTTCGGCGCGGATCAGGCACTCTTCCCCCCTGCCATGAGGTCGACGAACTGATCGAAGAGGTACTCGGCGTCCCGCGGACCCGCGGCCGCCTCGGGGTGGTACTGCACCGAGAACGCCTTGCCGCCGGAGAGCCGGACCCCTTCGACGGTTCCGTCGTTGGCGCAGGTGTGGCTGATCTCGGCCCGGCCGAACGGGGTGTCGAACTGCTCGCGCGCCTCACCTTCGAGGGCGAACCCGTGGTTCTGCGCGGTGATGGCGACGCGGCCGGTCGCATGGTCGATCACCGGGATGTTGATGCCCCGGTGGCCGAAGGCCATCTTGTAGGTGGACCGGCCCAGCGCGCGGCCCAGGATCTGGTTGCCGAAGCAGATGCCGAACAGCGGGATACCGGCGCCCAGCACCTCGCGGGTCACGGCGACGAGATGGTCGGCGGTGGCCGGGTCGCCGGGCCCGTTGGACAGGAAAACGCCGTCGGGTTTCAGCTCGGCGATCTCGCTGAACGACGCCGACGAGGGCAGCACCATGCAGCGGATCCCGCGGGAGGCGAAGTTACGCGGTGTGTTCGTCTTGATGCCCAGATCCAGAGCGGCGACCGTGAAACGCTGGGGCCCTTCAGGTTCGACGACATAGACACTGTCGGTGCTCACCTCGCCGGCGAGGTCGGCACCGAGCATCGGCTCCTGGCCGCGAACCCTGGCCACCAGCTCGTCGACCGGCGCCTCGGCGGCGCGGCCACTGAACACACCGGCCTTCATCGAGCCGCGGCTGCGCAGGTGGCGCACCACAGCGCGGGTGTCGATCTCGGCGATGCCGACCACGCCCTGACGGTCCAGTTCCTCCTCGAGGGTGCTGGTGGCTCGCCAGTTGGAGGCGCGCGGCGACGGATCGCGGACCGCGTATCCAGCCACCCAGATCTTGTCGCCGTGGCTTTCACTATCCTCGAGATTCCAGCCGGTGTTGCCGATCTGGGGCGCGGTGGCCACCACGATCTGGCGGTGGTAACTCGGATCGGTCAGGGTCTCCTGGTAGCCCGACATGCCCGTCGAGAACACCGCCTCACCGAGGGTTTCCCCGATCGCCCCGAACGGGCGGCCGGTGAAGATGCGAGCGTCCTCGAGTACCAGCAGCGCCTTGTCTGTCGTCACGAGACCTCCTCGGGAAGCCATTTCGAATAGTCACCACGGTCATCGGCACGAAAACCGGTGTCGATCTCCGCGCCCGAGGGCAACCGCCAGCGGATCGCGAGGATGCCGTCGTGCGTCCGGCCCTTCCCCCCAGTCGTCCCCCTACCCTCCGAGCGGGCGGTGCCCCCAGCGCTCCTACCCCCGGGGATCACCTTCCCAGCAAGGTTGCGTTCGGTACGGATGTCGGCGATCGCATCGTCGGGTATCCAGATCGGCCCGGCGCCGTTGCGCTGCAACATGATTCCTTCCGGATAGCGGGTGAGCACGGCCTTGGCCCGAAACCCGAGGTCGGCGGCGGCGACCCGGTCGTTCCAGTGCGGCACCAGCGTGCTGCCGATGTAGAGCCCCTTGGTCGGTGCGACGAGGGCCGGGCCGACGGTGTCGGGAAGCGGGGGCAGCGAGCCGATCATCTTGGCCTGCCGTTCGGCCCGGCGCCGCCAGCCGCGCATCATGGCCTGGATCAGCACCGCGATCAGTACCGCGACCACCGCCGCCATCACCAGCGAGGTGACCAGTGTCGCAGTGTTCACGCGCGGGCCTTCCCGTCACGAGCGGTGATCGTGCCGCGCAGCAGCGTGGCGGTGACAACGGCCGGCAACTCCATCTCCTCATACGGGGTGTTGCCCGAGCGGCTGGCCAACGCCGGACCCCGCACCGTCCAGGTGGTGTCCGGGTCGACCACGGTGAGGTTGGCCGGTTCGCCGACCTCCAGGGGCCGGCCCTGGTCGGGCAACCCGACGATGCGCGCAGGGTTCTCACTCATCACCCGGGCCACATCCCGCCAGCTAAGCAGACCGGGCGCCACCATCGTGTCCACGACCACCGACAGCGCGGTCTGCAGGCCCAGCATGCCGGGGCGGGCATTGGCGAACTCGCAGCATTTCTCGTGGGTGGCGTGCGGCGCGTGATCGGTGGCCACACAGTCGATCACCCCGTCGGCGAGGGCCTGACGCAGCGCGACGGCGTCACTGGCTTCACGCAGCGGCGGATTGACCCGGTTCACGCCGTCATAGCTGTCCAGCCGGGTGTCGTCGAGCAGCAGGTGATGCGGGGTCACCTCGGCGGTGATGGCGATCCCCTGCCCCTTGGCCCATTTCAGCAGTTCCACGGTGCCCGCGGTGGAGGCGTGGCAGATGTGCACGCGGGCGCCGGCGTCGCGGGCCAGCAGCGCATCGCGCGCCACGATCGACTCCTCGGCGGCGCGCGGCCATCCCGCCAGCCCCAGCCGGGCGGCGTTGGGCCCCTCGTGGGCGACGGCGCCGACCGTCAGCCGCGGCTCCTCGGCATGCTGGGCGATCAGGACGCCCAGGCCCGACGCGTACTCCAGCGCTCGGCGCATCACCAGTGGGTCGTCGACGCACAGACCGTCGTCGGAGAACATCCGCACCCGGCCGATACCGGCCGCCATCAGGCCCATCTCGGTGAGCTGCTTGCCTTTCAGCCCGATCGTCACCGCACCGACGGGGTGCACGTCGACCAGTCCGACCTGCTGACCCCGGCTCCACACGTGATCGGTGACCACCGCGCTGTCGGCCGCCGGGTCGGTGTTGGCCATCGCGAACACGGCGGTGAAACCACCCAGTGCCGCTGCGGCCGAACCGGTTTCGATGTCCTCGGCGTACTCGCGGCCGGGTTCGCGCAGGTGGGTGTGCAGGTCCACGAAGCCGGGCAGCAGCACCTGGCCGGTCGCCTCGATGACGTCGGCGTCTTTCGGGGCGGACAGGCGGGTGCCGATCGCGGTGATCTGGCCGGCGTCGACGAGGACGTCGACGGGCTCCCCCTCGCCGTAGCACCGCACACCCCGGATGAGAACGCTCATGCGCTGATCGCTCCTTCTTCGGCTCCGACGAGCAGGTGGAACAGCACCGCCATCCGAACGTGCACGCCGTTGGTGACCTGTTGCAGCACAGCCGATTGCGGGGAGTCGGCGACCGAGTGCGCGATTTCCATCCCACGCAGCATCGGGCCCGGATGCAGCACGACGGCGTGGTCGGCGAGCACCGACTGCCGTTTTTCCGACAGCCCGTAGCGCACCGAGTACTCCCGCGAGGACGGGAAGAATCCGCCGTTCATCCGTTCGGCCTGCACCCGCAGCATCAGCACCGCATCGGCCAACGGCAGTTCGGCGTCGATGTCATGGGAGATCGTGACCGGCCAGCCGGCGACCCCTACCGGAAGCAGGGTCGGGGGCGCGACCAGCACGACCTCGGCACCGAGGGTGTTCAGCAACGCGACGTTGGAGCGGGCCACCCGGCTGTGCAGGACGTCACCGACGATGACCACCCGGCGGCCCTCGATGCCGCCGAGGCGCTGCCGGATCGTCAGCGCGTCGAGCAGGGCCTGGGTGGGGTGTTCGTGGGTGCCGTCGCCGGCGTTGATCACGCAGGGTCCGCCGTGCTCGTCGAGTGTCCAGGCCGCCAGCTGCTGGGCCGCTCCCGAGGCGGGGTGCCGCACGATCAGCGCGTCGGCGCCCGCCGCACGCAGCGTCATCGCGGTGTCGCGCAGCGACTCCCCCTTGGCCACAGACGAACCCGAGGCGCTGACGTTGATCACGTCGGCGCTCATCCACTTGCCGGCGACTTCGAACGACACCCGGGTGCGGGTGGAGTTCTCGTAGAACATCGTGATGATGGTCCGGCCGCGCAGCGTGGGCAGCTTCTTGACCTCACGTCCGATCAGCGCCTCGGCGAACCGGTCGGCGTTGTCGAGAATCGCGGTGGCGTCGTCGCGGCTCAGGTCGGCCGCCGCCAGCAGGTGCTTCACCTCGGGGGCCCTCCATGTGGCGCGATGTGGACGCCGTCGAAGCCGTCGTCTTCGGTCAGCCGCACCTTGACGTTCTCGCTGCGCGACGTCGGCACGTTCTTGCCCACGTAGTCGGCGCGGATGGGCAGCTCGCGGTGGCCGCGGTCGACCAGGACCGCAAGCTGGACACTGCGGGGGCGCCCGATGTCGCGCAGCGCGTCCAGCGCCGAGCGCACCGAACGCCCGGAGTACAGCACGTCGTCGACGAGGATGACCAGTGCGCCGTCGATCCCGCCGTCCGGTATCGAGGTGGCCGCCAGCGCGCGGGGGGGCTTGGTCATCAGATCGTCGCGGTAGAGGGTGATGTCCAGTGCGCCGTGCGCGATCTCGGTGCCGCTGAACTCGGCGATGTTGCGCGCCAGACGGCTGGCCAGCGTGACGCCGCGGGTGGGGATGCCCAGCAGCACCACGCGGGGCCCCTCGGGGCCGTCCAGTGCGGTCTTCTCGATGATCTGATGGGCGATGCGGGCGATGGTGCGGCTGACGTCCGCCGCAGACATCAACTCCCGGTCAGTGGTGGCAGCCACGTGTAACCCGGACCTCCTTCTCCGCCTCACGGGACGGTCGTTAAAGGATGTGCCGAAACTGCCGGGAGCTTAGCACCTGTGCGCGCCATGCCCGCAACGACACTGTGCGCCTCGGGTCGGTCGCTGCTGGCGGTAGCCTCTGGCGGGTGAACCTCGACCGCAACAGTGCCTCCATCACCGAAGCCATCGACGCCGGGCTGCTGGCCGGAGCCGTCACGCTGGTCTGGCACTCCGGTCGGGTGGTGCAGGTCAACGAACTCGGTCACCGCGACGTCGAGGCGGGCCTGCCCATGCAGCGCGACACGATCTTCCGCATCGCGTCGATGACCAAGCCCGTGACGGTGGCCGCGGCGATGTCGCTGATCGAGGAGGGCAGGCTGGCGCTCGGCGATCGGGTCTCGACGTGGTTGCCCGAGTTGGCCGACCTGCGGGTGCTGGCCGAGCCGCGCGGCCCGTTGGACCGGACCGTGCCGGCGCAGCGGCACATCACGATCGACGACCTGATGACCCACCGCAGCGGCTTGGCTTACATGTTCTCGGTCCTCGGTCCGCTCGCCGACGGCTACCGGAAGCTGCCGACGCGCCAGGATCAGGACCGCTGGCTCGCCGAGCTGGCCTCGCTGCCGCTGGCCCACCAGCCCGGCGAGCGCCTCACCTACAGCCATGCCACCGATGTGCTGGGAATCGCACTGTCGCGGATCGAGGGCAAACCGCTCAGCGAGGTCCTGACCGAGCGGATCCTCGGCCCGCTGGGCATGACGGACACCGGGTTCAGCGTCAGCGCAGCGGGCCGCCGCCGGGCGGCGACGATGTATCAGCTCGACGCCGACGGCGCACTGCGCCATGACGTGATGGGGCCGGCCCCGATCGTCGATCCACCGTTCTGCACCGGCGGCGCCGGGCTGTGGTCGACGGTCGACGACTACCTGGCGTTCGCGCGGATGCTGTTGGGCGGCGGCAGCGTCGACGGCACCCGGGTGCTGTCGGAGGAATCGGTGGAGTCGATGCGCACCGACCGGCTCACCGAAGAGCAGAAGCGCCACGACTTCCTGGGGGCCCCGTTCTGGATCGGGCGCGGATTCGGGCTGAACCTGTCGGTCGTGACCGATCCGGCGAAGTCGCGCCAGCTCTACGGCCCCGGCGGGTTGGGCACCTTCTCCTGGCCGGGCGCCTACGGCACGTGGTGGCAAGCCGATCCGTCGGCCGATGTCGTCCTCATCTATCTGATCCAGAACATGCCGAATCTGACTGCGGATGCGGCGGCGGCGATTGCGGGCAACACGTCGCTGGCCAAGCTGCAGAGTGCGCAGCCCAAATTCGTGCGACGGACCTACGAGGCGTTGGAGGCGTGACGCCGGCGCCTCGCTGGACGGGTGCGACCGTCTAGGTCCTGTGTGCCGGGTCGTCGAAGAACCCTTGCCATTCGTGTAGCCCGCCCAGACCGTAGGCGACTTCGATGTTGCCTCGATTACAGACCTGATCGGGGGGCCCGCTGGCGATGACACGTCCGCTGACGATCAGGACGTGGTCGGCGGCGCGGGCTTCGTCGAGGTCGTGGGTGGTGAGCACGATCGCGGTCCCGTTGTCGCGCTCTTCGTGGATGATCGAATCGATGGTGCGTGCCGAGACCAGGTCGAGCCCGGTGAGCGGCTCGTCGAGCAGCAAACCGGTGTGTTCCTGGACCAGTCCCTGGGCGACGTACACCCGCTGGCGCTGGCCACCGGAGAGTTCGTGGAGTTGACGCCCGGCGAGGTCGGCGATCTGGAGTCTGCGCATCGCCTCGTCGATGAGTCGGCGATCGCTGCGGCGGAAGGGTCGCCACCACCCGGCGCTCGGGTAGCGCCCCATCCCGACAGCCTCGCGGACGGTGATCGGAGTTGTCGGGGGAACGACCATGGACTGCAGCACATAGCTCACCTGAGCGCGGGCTGCTCGCGGGTCGGTGCCCAAGACCTGCAGGTTGCCGGATGCGGCGGGCAGTATTCCGGCGATAGCGTGCAGGATGGTGGACTTGCCGGACCCGTTGGGCCCGATCAGCGCGGTAATCCCCCAGTTGGGGACGGTGAAGGTCGAGGCCGCCAGGGCGACGTGGTCGCCGTATTTCACGACGAGGTCGCGTGCCTCGGCCAGCGGGGGTCCTGGTGGTGGCGGGGGCCTGGTCACGACTGCTCGGCCGTTTCGTCGGTTGCCGCTAGGCGGCTGACGGCTGCCGCGGCCCGAGTCGCAGCGAGGGTGCAGAAGAAGACCAGGATCGGGACGATCGCCATCGTCGCCGATGCGGCGGTTCCCAGGTGGTAGCTGGCCAGTAGCCCGACAGCCACGGACAAGACGGAGATCACGGCCGCGGTGAGCATCATTCTGGGGACGGTCCCGACGAGCAGCGCAGCGGTCGCCGGCGGCCCGATGAGCAGACCGAAGACCAACAGGGTGCCCACTGCCTCGAAGCTGCCGATCACGGCGGTGGCGATCAACACGAGCAGGATCGCGTGGGCCAGCGCGGGCCGCATCCCGAGTAGCTCTGCCTTGCGCCGGTTGAACGCCAGGGACAGGAAGGGCCGGTACATCGCCACCGACACCACGAGAACAAGCGCGGTGAGGATCGCCTGCCTGGTGAGGTCGTCACGGGTGACACCGAGCGCGTCGCCGAACAGGATGGCGGTGAGGTTTCCGGTATAGGCATCGGTGCGCGAAATGATGACGACGCCCAGCCCGAGCATTCCCACGAAGAGCAACCCGATGGCGCTGTCCTCGCCCAGTGAGGTCTGGCGGCTGACCAGCTCGATACCGGCCACCATCACCAGCGCCGCCACGGCTGCTCCGGCCATCGGGTTGACGTTCAGCACGACAGCGGCTGCGATCCCGGGAACGACACCGTGCATGAAGGCGTCTCCGAAGAAGCTCATCCCACGCAACACCAGCCAGGTGCCGACGACCGAACTCATCAGGCCGGCGAGTATTCCCCCTGCCAGTGCGCGTTGCTGGAAGGCCAGCTCGAACGGCTCGACGAACCAGTCAAGCACAACACGCTTTCCTCACCGGGTCAGCGCAGTGGAGATGAGGGAGGCGTTCTCGCGCATCATCGACGGATAGTCCTGGGCACCAGAACCCTCCGGCCCCAGACTGCCGACGTAGAGCGGGACGACCTGCACGGGGCGACCGGCCTCCTCTGAAAGAGCTTCCAGCAGCTGGTCACTCTGCGCGGTGTTGCCGAATATCGCTGGGACGCCCGTCTCATCGATCACCTCGACCAGCTGGGCCAGGTGTTCTGAACTCGGCTCGGCCAGCGTGGAGACACTGGGGATCACCACGTCGGCGACCTCGAAATCGTAGGCGGCGGCGAAGTATCCGAAGGCGTCGTGGTCGGTGATCAATACCCGGCTGCCCGGTGGAACCTCGGCCAGGATGTCGCGGACCTCGGCGTCGACGCCGCGCAGTTCTTCCGCGACGGCCTGCCCGCAGCCCGCGTAGGCATCTGTCCCGGTCACCTCGTCGAGCCGGGCCGCGACGAGCTCGGCCCCCCGGGCCATCCGGGCGGGGTCGAACCACACGTGCGGGTCCAGGGAGCCATGGTCGTGCCCGTGCTCGTCGTGTCCGTGTTCCTCGTCGTGCTCGTGCTCCTCATCGTGTCCGTGCTCGTCGTGGCCATGTTCCTCGTCGTGGTCGTGCCCGTCGCCCATCGGCAGCGGATCCAGGAGAGGGGCGACTTCGATGACCGCGGCGCCGTCTTCTTCGGCTGAGGCCATGGCCGACTCGAGACCCTGTTCGAGTCCTAAACCGTTGGCGACGACCAGGTCCGCGCTGACCATGCCCTCCACGTCTGACGAGGATGGCGCATATTCATGCGGGTCCGCACCCACAGGCATCAGTGTCGTAACCGTTCCTCCGCCGCAGTCGACGACGCGAGCGGCGATGTCTCCCCAGATGGTGGTGGTCGCCACGACGGAGACGGCGCCGTTCGCGCCGTCAGCGCTGTCAGCGCTGTCCTGGTCAGAGCTACCACAGGAACTCGCGACCAGCCCCACACACATCGCGCCGGCGATCACCAGCGCAGACTGCCCCTTCATCGGGTGCCTCCAGCGGGATCGAGGACACTTCGCAGCATCCGGCGGCTTGTACCGTTGTCGGCATCCGTTGAGTCAGCGGTAAGAGGAGCGTCGAGACGACGGACGAGACCGCGATGACCCCGGCGTTGGTGAGCCCGATCAGCGGCGCCGGCTTTGCGCCGCCCTACTGGTAGCCAGTGCATGACGCTCATTACTAGCAGTAATGACAATCATTTTCAACATGGTTGCGTGGGCTTCAGATGCACCGGGCGGTTGCGCTCGACACCTGCCGCCGACGAACGATCGGACGTTGCAACGATTCCAGCCCGATAGCGGCGCAGGTACGGCGCGACATCCACTCCGACCACGCGGTGTCGTCGACAAGGCTCCGCGTAGCCCGGCAACCCGTCAGCGCAGCGTGGCGTCGAGCCAGTCCAGCGTGACCGCGTTGGACAGTGTCAGGTTGCCGAGCTGGCAATGGGTGTCCGCCCCCTCGTCCGCGGTGAACATCCGGCTGGTCACCGGGCCCGACGCCTGATCGGCGAACACCTCGTATTGCCGGCGCGGCTCTCCCCCTTCACCCGTTCCGACCAGGGCCAGCGCTGGACACGTCACCAGGGCCGGGTCGACGGTGAACTGCTTCAGATACTCGAACGTGCCGAGGAAGGTCGTCTGGCCGAAACGCCGGATCAGCGACCTCGACATCTCCTTGATCTGCGGCGGCATTTCGTCGTCGGGAATCTCGTCGATGTCGGTCAGGCTGAAGTCCTCCTCGGGGGTGAGAACTTCCTCGGGGTCACCGCCCATGCCCGCGACGAACGACACCATGTAGGCCCGCAGGTCGATCACCGGTGAATTCGCCACCAGCGCCCGCACTCTCGTGTCATGCGCGGCGGCCCGGGTGACGAAGTAGCCGCCGAAGCTGATCCCGAGCAGCGCCAAACGGTCGGGATCGACGTCCGCACGTTCGAGGGCCAGGTCGATCCACGGCGACACCCACGACTCGGTGTCGGGCACGAAGTGAGTGTCGGGTTCGGTTCGGGCGGTGTCCATCTGGCCGGGACCGCAGATCTGCAACACGCGCCAACCACGCTGCAGCGCGGACAGGCCGATCTGGAAGTAGGTCTCCTCCAGGGTTCCGTCGAAGCCACTGGTGGCGACCAGCGTCGGCCCGGCTTCGGTCGCGCCGGGCGGAGCGAACCAGTAGCCGGGCAGCCGCTGGCCACGCCAGGGCAGCCAGAGCTGCTGCACACCGTCTTCGCCCAACGCGGCCAGGAACGCCGCGCGGCTGGCCAGCCCCAACTCGACGTGGCGTTCGGCCCCGAACGGCGAGAAGTACTCGGCGGCGCGAAAGCTGTTCGACGCGTGCAGGTAGCGCTCCCGGGCGCTGAGGTGGTGACCGGCGGCCGCGCGCTCGTCGGCGTCGGCGCGTTGACGCTCGGCGAGCGCGGCGAACTCGTCTGGCCACGACTGCGGTCCGGAGTCACGGATGCGCGCGGCGACCCCGAGGGTTTCGCCGACCGACGCGCCGCCGTAGGGTGCGGAGCCCAGCTGGCGCAGCAGTTGGAAGTCGAGTTCGGGGTCCTGGAAACCGGTGACTCGAGTGGCGCTTCGGACGGTGGTGTCGGTCAACAGGACTCCTCTACCCAGAACTAACCGGACTAGTCGCCGGTCCCCCGGACCGCCTGGGCGGCCGCCCGAATCTGCGGTGTCACCAGCATCACCTGGCCCAGTACACCGTTGACGAAACCCGGTGAGTCATCGGTGGACAGCTGCTTGGCGAGTTCGACAGCTTCGTCCACGGCGACCGGTTCGGGAACGTCGTCGGCGTGCAGCAGCTCCCACACCGCGACCCGCAGGATGGCACGGTCGACGGCAGGCAGCCGGTCCAGGGCCCAGCCCTGCAGGTGTGCCGCGATCAGATCGTCGATGTGCGCGGCGTGCTCGGTCACCCCGCGCGCCACCGTCACGGTGTACGGGTTCAACGCAGACACGCCGTCGGTCTGCTTCTCCGCCAGGGCGTTTCGAGCATCGGCCACCTCCGCGGGGGTGATCCCGCGGGCTTCGGCTTCGAAGAGCAGATCGACCGCGCGTTTACGGGCCTGGTGCCGGCCCCGGTCACCTCGGCGGTCAGCCATCCCGTCGCTCCGCTACGCTCCGCTCGCCCAGGTCAGCCATTGACCCTTCCCAGGTAACTACCGTCGCGGGAATCGACCTTCAGCTTGTCACCGGTGTTGATGAACAGCGGCACCTGGATCTCGGCGCCGGTCTCGACGGTGGCCGGCTTGGTACCGGCGCTGGACCGGTCACCCTGCAGGCCGGGCTCGGTGTGGGTGACCTCGAGTTCGACCGTCACCGGCAACTCCAGGTACAGCGGCGCGCCGTCGTGGAAGGCGATCTGCACCGGCATGCTCTCCAGCAGGAAGTTGGCCGCGTTCCCGACCAGCGAATCCGGCAGGGGATGCTGCTCGAAGTCCTCGGAGTCCATGAACACGAAGTCCGAGCCGTCGCGGTACAGGTAGGTGGCGTCGCGGCGGTCCACGGTCGCCGTCTCGACCTTGACCCCGGCGTTGTAGGTCTTGTCGACGACCTTGCCGGACAGCACGTTCTTCAGCTTCGTCCGCACGAATGCCGGGCCTTTACCAGGCTTGACGTGCTGGAAGTCGACGATCTGCCACAGCTGGCCGTCGATCTGCAGGACGAGCCCATTCTTGAAGTCGGCGGTCGTTGCCACGGTCGGTTGTACTCCTAGCTTCTAGAGGATGACCAGGTCCTTGGAAAACCTGGTGAGCAGTTCGGGGCTGTCTCCGCCGACCGCCAGGGTGTCCTCGATGCGGACACCGCCGCGGTCAGGCAGGTAGACACCGGGCTCGACGGTCACCGCGGAGCCAGCAAGCAGTGTACCGGCGGCCGCTGCGCTGATTCCCGGCGCTTCGTGGATCTGCAGCCCCACCCCGTGGCCGAGGCCGTGTCCGAAGTTGTCCGCGTACCCGGCATCGGCGATGACCTGGCGTGCCGCGGCGTCGACGTCCTTGAGCGCGACCCCCGGGGCCAGCGCGTCGCGCCCCGCCCGCTGCGCCGTGGCCACCAGTTCGTAGAGATCGCGCTGCCAGTCGGCGATGGGTGAGAGCACGAAGGTGCGGGTCATGTCCGAGTGGTATCCGGCCACCAGGGCGCCGAAGTCGATCTTGACGAAGTCGCCGGCCGCGAGCACCGCGTCGGTCGGCCGGTGATGGGGAATCGCCGAATTGGCTCCGGCCGCGACGATGGTTTCGAACGATGCGCCGTCGGCGCCGTGGGCCAGCATCAGCGCCTCGAGTTCGTTGCGGACCTCTTTCTCGGTGCGTCCGGGACGCAGCCCGCCGCGCGCCACCAGGTCCGTCAGTGCAGCGTCGGCGGCCTCGCAGGCCAGGCGCAGCAGCGCAACCTCGCCGGCGTCCTTGACCTCGCGCAGCCCCTCCACCGTGCCGGCGGCACGCACCAGCTCGCACTGCTCACCGGCCGCGGCGGTCAGTGCCGCGAAGGCGTCGACGGTGACCACATGGCTCTCGAAACCCAGCTTGGCGACTCCCCGTCCGGCAGCCAGACCGGCCAGGTGGCGCCCGCACGCCCGCTCGATGACCACCACGGCGTCGGGCGCCTGCCGTGCGGCCTGGGTGCGGTAGCGGCCGTCGGTGGCCAGCACCGGCGTTTCGTCGTCGGCGAGTACCAGCAGGGCCGCGTTGGACCCGGTGAATCCGGACAGATAACGGACGTTGATCAGGTCCGACACCAACATCGCGTCCAGGTCCGCGTCGGCCAGACGTTGACGCAACCGGTCACGCCGCTGAGAAATCGTCACAGCCGTTGACGCTACTCGCTAAGGTGAGGCCCCATGAGTAAGTGGTTGCTGCGCGGACTGGTGTTCGCCGCCCTGATGGTCGTTCTCCGGTTGCTGCAGGGAGCGATGATCAATGTGTGGGAGACCAGGGCGGGAATGATCAGCGCGGCGCTGGTTGCCGGCTACGGTGTCGTCTCGCTGTTGTGGGGCTATGTCGACGGTCGCTCGGACGCCCGCAACAACCCCGACCCGGAGCGGCGCGCCGACCTGGCGATGACCTGGCTGCTGGCCGGCCTGTTCGCCGGTGTGGTCAGCGGCGCGGTGGCCTGGTTCATCGGGCTGTTCTACAAGAACCTCTACGTCGAAGGCCTGATCAACGAGCTGACCACCTTCGCGGCGTTCACCGCGCTGCTGGTGTTCCTCACCGCGATCATCGGGGTCGGCCTGGGCCACTGGCTGGTCGACCGCAAGGCTCCCGACGTGCCGCGCCGCCGCGAGGACGACGACCGCGCCGACACCGACGTGTTCGCCGCGGTGCGCGACGACCGTGACGTTCAGGGGTACCCCACGACGGCGGACGCCGCCGAGTCCGAGCCGCAGACCTCACCGATCGCCGTCGCCGAGCACGACGAGGACACCAAGCCCGAGGACAAGCGGGGGAGCTGATTCCCGCCTGGCCCGGCTAGTCCCGGGCCACCTCGGCATACGCGGCGGCCAGCAGCGACGGGTCCGGCCCCTCGAGCCGCCCCGGCTTGGCCAGCCCGTCGAGCACCACGAAGCGCAACACCCCGGCGCGGGTCTTCTTGTCCCCCAGCATCGAGTCCATCAGTTGCGGCAGCGCGTCGGCGTCGTAGCTGACCGGCAGACCCAGCGAGGCCAGGATGCTGCGGTGCCGGCCGGCGGTCTCGTCGTCGAGGCGCCCGGCCAGCCGGCCGAGTTCGGCGGCGAACACGAGCCCCACCGACACCGCCGCGCCGTGACGCCACTTGTAGCGTTCCCGGCGCTCGATCGCGTGGGCCAGGGTGTGGCCGTAGTTGAGGATCTCGCGCAGCTGCGATTCCTTCTCATCGGCGGCCACGACCTCGGCCTTGACCGCCACCGCGCGCCGGATCAGTTCGGGCAGCACCGTTCCGGTGGGATCCAGCGCGCCTTCGGGGTCGGCTTCGATGATGTCCAGGATCACCGGGTCGGCGATGAACCCGGCCTTCACGATCTCGGCCATACCGGCCACGATCTCGTTGCGGGGCAACGATTCCAGTGTCGCCAGGTCGATCAGCACGGCGGCCGGCTGGTGAAAGGCGCCGACGAGGTTCTTTCCGGCGTCGGTGTTGATGCCGGTCTTGCCGCCCACCGCCGCATCGACCATGCCCAGCAGCGTGGTCGGGATGTGCACGATGTCGACGCCGCGCAGCCACGTCGCGGCGGCGAACCCGGCGACGTCGGTGGCTGCTCCGCCCCCGAGGCTGACCACGGCGTCCTTGCGGCCCACCCCGATGCGGCCGAGGACTTCCCAGATGAAGCCGACGACGGGCAGTTCCTTGCCGGCTTCGGCGTCGGGGATCTCGATGCGGTGCGCGTCGATGCCCTGGTCGGACAGGTGGCTGCGGATCGCCTCGGCGGTCTGCGCGAGCACCGGCTGGTGCAGGATCGCCACCTTGTGCCTGCCCTGCAGGATGCGGGACAGATCGCCGAGCAGGCCGGTGCCGATGATCACCGGGTACGGCGGGTCGGTGCATACGTCCACGGTGACCGGCTCTGTCACGGAGTGTCCTTTCCTGAGCAGGTCGAGCCGCGGCCCTTCTTGGCCGCCACCGCGGCCGGGCTGGGCGGCGCTTCGGTGGAGGGCGCGGCGGTCAGCGACCACGGGGCACGGCGCCACCCCGGACGGCGGCGCCGGCGGTCGGGCCGGGCGTCGGGGTTCTCCAGACGGTTCACGATGTGGCGCACCACGGCGCCGGGGTTGCGGTGATTGGTGTTGACCCGCATCGTCGCGACCTGACGGTACAGCGGGACCCGTTGCGCCATCAGGGTTTTGAACTTCTCGCCGCGGTCCCCGCCGGCCAGCAGCGGCCGCGTGGTGGATCCCCCGGTGCGGCGGACCCCCTCGGCTGCGCTGATCTCGAGGTAGACCACGGTGTGCCCGGTCAGCGCTTCGCGCACGCCGGGGGTGGTGACCGCGCCGCCGCCCAGCGACAGGATCCCGTCGTGGCTGGCCAGCGCGTCGCGGATGACCTTCTCCTCGATCCTGCGGAACTCGGCCTCGCCGTCGGTGGCGAAGATGTCGGCGATGCTGCGGCCGGTGGTCTTCTCGATCGCCACGTCGGTGTCGAGCAGGTCCAGCTCAAGTGTCTTGGCCAGTCGGCGGCCGATGGTGGACTTGCCCGAACCGGGCAGCCCGATCAGCACGACCTTGGGAGCCATCAGCCGCTGACCTGTGCGATATCGGCGCCGGCGGGCTCGCGGGCGGCCACCGCCTTGAGGTAGGTGTCGATGTTGGCGCGGGTCTCGGTCAGCGAGTCGCCGCCGAACTTCTCCAGCGCGGCGCGGGCCAGCACCAGGGCCACCATCGTCTCGACGACGACACCGGCGGCGGGTACCGCGCACACGTCGGAGCGCTGGTGAATCGCGACCGCTTCTTCCCCGGTGGCCATGTCGACGGTGGCCAGCGCCCGCGGGACGGTGGAGATCGGTTTCATCGCTGCGCGAACCCGCACCGGCAACCCGTTGGTCATGCCGCCTTCGAGGCCGCCCGCACGGTTGGTCGAACGCATCACTCCATCGGGTCCGGGGTACATCTCGTCGTGGGCCACGCTGCCGCGCCGGCGCGCCGTCTCGAAGCCGTCGCCGATCTCCACGCCCTTGATGGCCTGGATGCCCATCACCGCCCCGGCCAGCTGGCTGTCGAGCCGGTTGTCGCCGCTGGTGAACGAGCCCAGCCCGACCGGCAGTCCGTGCGCGACCACCTCGACCACGCCACCGAGGGTGTCGCCGTCGCGTTTGGCGGCCTCGATCTCGGCGATCATCAGGGCCTCGCTGGCCGCATCGTAGGCACGCACCGGGCTGGCGTCGACCGCCTCCAGGTCGACGGCCTGCGGCGGTGGGCCGTCATAGGGCTCGGAGGCCCCGATGGAGATGACGTGCGAGACCACCTCGACACCGAGGGCCTCACGCAGGAAGGCGCGCGCGACGGTGCCGGCGGCGACCCGCGCGGCGGTCTCGCGGGCGCTGGCGCGTTCGAGGACCGGGCGGGCGTCGTCGAAACCGTACTTGAGCATTCCGGCGTAGTCGGCGTGGCCGGGCCGCGGCCTGGTCAGCGGCGCGTTGCGGGCCGCGCTGTCGGCCAGCGCCACCGGATCGACCGGGTCGGCGGCCATCACGGTCTCCCACTTCGGCCATTCGGTGTTGCCGATCTCGATGGCGATCGGCCCGCCGAGCGTGACACCGTGACGCACCCCGGCGAGCATGGTGACCTGGTCCTGCTCGAACTTCATCCGGGCGCCGCGGCCGTAGCCGAGGCGGCGGCGGGCCAGCTGGCCCGCGATCTCGTCGGTGGTCACAGCAACGCCGGCGACCATGCCTTCGACCATGGCCACCAACGCTCTGCCGTGGGATTCGCCTGCCGTCGTCCATCGCAACACGTGTCCCATTTTCGCACGGCGGGCTCAGCGGCCCGCTGACACCGCCGTGGCGTCGAGGATGCGGGCGATCTCGGCCGTGGCCGCGCGGTGGGCGGCCGTGCGGTCCGCCGACCGCGCCACGGTCATCGCGGTTTCGCACAGCGCACCAAACAGAAAGTGGGCCAGCGGCTTCGCCGGACGCGCCGCGATGCTGCCGGCCTCGACCGCGCGGGTGATGGCCACTTCCATCATGTCCAGCAGGGGCGCCTCCATGCGCCGGGTCTGCTCCCAGCCCAGCGCGGTCAGCGCGTCGAGCAACACGATGCGCTGCACCCCGGGGTCGAGGCACTCGTCGAGGAAGGCTTCGCAGGCTGCCCGGAACGCCTCCCACGGGTCAGGCTTGCTGCGGTAGGTGTCCAGCAGCGGAATCGTCAGCGTGGTGATCTCCCGGGCCAGCACCGCCTCGAAGAGCTGCCTCTTGCCTTCGAAGTGGTGATACACCGCCCCCTTGGTGACCTGGGCGCGAGTGGCGACCGCGGCCAGTGACGTGGCCTCGTAGCCGTCCACGGCGAACAGTTCGCGCGCGGCGGTGACGAGCGCCGCGGTCGTCGCTTCGGTCCGCTCGGCCTGTGTGCGTTTGGCCGCCCCTGTCACCACCGCATAGACGATAGTCAACGATCGGCGATGACCGACTCGAGCGCGATCAAGGGCAGCTGTCGCTCGGTGAACCGCGCGTAGTGCCACCTGGTCCCGACCGGCCCGTCGGTCATGAGACCCGGTACACGCGGTAGTCGACGTGATCGGGTGAGAGCACGTTGTAGCCGACGGCGACCAGGCCGGCGAGCCAGTCGTAGCGCGGGTCGGCGGTCTCGAACATCGGCGTGGTGCGGATGTAGGTGTCCGCGTACGGCAGCGACTGTCCGTCGGCCAGCCGCTGCAGGCCGTCCGCGGGAACCCGGATCACACCGCGGCTGTGCAGGTGGATCAGCGCCCCGTCGTGGGTGCCGACGGTGACGCGGACGTCGACCCTGCCCACTCCGTCCCTGCCGATCAGCAGCCAGTCACCGCCGCCGGGGAGGATCTCGCCGCGCAGCGCTGGTCCGGATACCCGCCCGCCGGTGGCGAGGTAGGTCATCCGCAGTCCCGCGTGGGTGGGGATGACCTGGGCGGGTTGCAGGTCGACGGCCATGTCGCAGAGGTGCTCGACCGGCATCGCGTCGATGCGCGGCAGTTCGTCGGCCGGTGTGGTGGTCATCGACGCCGACCCGTCAGCGCGGCGTTCATCTGGACGGCGTCGATGTAGGTGTCCTTGCGGGCGACGCGGCCCTCGTCGCCGACCACGACGACGTCGAGGCAGTCGAAGCGGATCTCGCCGCAGACCAGGGTCCAGTCGAGCACCCAGTGCTGCTGTCCGTAGATCACCCGGTGCACGTCGAAGGCGAAATCCGGGAATTGCGTGAAGATCTCGGCGAATGCCCGGCGAACCGCGGCGCGCCCGACCGCGGGCGGCCGGCCGAGGTGGGTGCAGAACGACGTCTGATCCGTGTACAGCGCCACGATCGCGTCCGGGTCCCGGTCGGCCCACGCCCGAAAGTAGCGCTGCGCGATCGTCTCGAGCTCGGTGCGGTGGTCGGTGTCCATGCGGTCTCCTCAGTTACATACTTTCAGTATGTATAAACCTACCTATGGTATGTAACTCTGTCTAGAGCGCCGCTCCCGCGACCACCGCCGCGGCGGACAGGCACATGGCAGGACCGTGGGGCACCGTGCGCACCCCGCGCAGCATCACCGCCAGCGCCAGCCCAGCGGTCAGCACGGGCGCGGAGAGGGCGGCGAGCACCCAGACGTCGGGCCCGAACGCGCCGGTCAGCGCGCCCACCCCGATCGCCAGCTTGACGTCCCCGGCACCCATCGCCGCCGGCGCCACGAGATGCACGACCGCGTAGACGGCGAACAGCGCGACCGCGCCGAGGGCGGCGGCCACCCCGTGCCCGCACAACGCCGCGCCGGCAAGGATCACAGCGGCCCCGGGTAGCGTGAGCCGATCAGGCAGTCGCCGGTGACGAATATCGAAGGCACTCAACACGATCAGCCACGCCGACACGGCGAGCACCGGTAGCCAGTAGTGCCCCACCGATCCAGGCTAAGCGCTGCGCAGGCCCACCCGATGCACCGATCCGAGCCGACCGGATCAGCTCGCGGCCGTCAACGCCGCACGCATCGCATCCCGCGGAGCGGGCATCCCGGTGAACTGCTCGACCTGGCTGAACGCCTGGTGCAGCAGCATCTCCAGCCCGCTGGTGACGGCCCCGCCGCGGGCACTGACCTCGGCGGCCAACGGGGTGGGCCACGGGTCGTAGATCGCGTCCAGCAGCCAGGGCGTGGCCGCCAGAACCGGCGCGTACCGGGCCACCGCGTCGGCGGGCACCGTGTTGACCAGCACGTCGACCCCGGCCACCTGATCTGCGAGGTCCGGTGCCGCGATATCGCAGAAGTGGGCCGCCACGCCGCACCGCGCCGCCAGGTCGACCAGGGCCGCGGCCTTTGCGGCATCACGGGCGACCACGGTGATGCGTTGCGCCCCGAGGTCGGCGAGGCCGACGACCACCGCGGGCGCGGTGCCCCCCGATCCGACCACCATGGCGCGGTCATGGGAACGCGCGGCGGCCAACGCCCCGCGCACCCCGTCGACGTCGGTGTTGTCGGCGTGCCAACCCGCCGGGCACCGCACCAGCGTATTGGCCGATCCGACCAGCCGGGCCCGGTCGCTGACGTCATCGGCGAACCGTAGTGCGGCGAACTTCCCCGGCATCGTCACCGACACCCCGACCCACTCCGGGCCGAACCCGGCCACCACCTGCGGCAACTGCTCGCCGGTGCACTCGATGCGCTCATAGGTCCAATCGGACAACCCCAGCGCGCGGTAGGCCGCCAGGTGCAGCTGCGGGGAACGCGAATGCGCGATCGGCGAGCCGAGCACCCCGGCGCGGCGGGCAGGGCTCGTCGCGGCGCAAGCGCTCATCGCGCCGAGTCGAGGACACCGTTGCGCCGGGCGACCTCGATGTTGGCGAGGTGCTGCTCGTACTCACGGGTGAACAACGTGGTCCCCTGCATGTCGACCGTCACGAAGTACAGCCAGTCCCCCGGCTCCGGCGCCTCGGCGGCGGCCAGCGCGGGCAGACCGGGCGAACAGATCGGCGTGGCGGGCAGGCCGGGGCGCACATAGGTGTTCCAGGGTGTGGCCTGCGCCCGGTCCCCGTCGGTGGTCGCCACCTCGATGCGGTCCAACGCGTAGTTAACCGTGGAATCGAACTCCAGCGTGCGCTCTTCGGCGAGCCGGTTGTAGATCACCCGAGCCACCTTCGAGAAGTCCTCCGGGGTGGACTCACGCTGCACCAACGAGGCGACGACGAGCACCTCGTAGGGCGACATGGCGTTGGAGACCGCGGTGTCCAACAGCCCGTTCTGCTCGTACACCGCCGCGCTGCTCCCGATCAGCGTGCCCAGCATGGCCCGCGGCTGGGCCGACGGATCGATGTTCCACGTCCCGGGCGCGATCAACCCCTCCAGGCGCCGATGGTCGGCCCCCATCGCCAGCACCGGATCGGTGGCCCAGGCCGGGACCTGCAGCTCGGCCGGCGGCAGCGCGGCCGCGACGTTGCGCAGATCGTCGACCGACACACAACGGGTCTCACCGTCGAGGTCGACACACGAGGCGTCGGCGATCAACGTCAGGATTCCGTCGGTGACGGCATTGGTCTTGACATCGCGGACGTCGTCGAGCTGGCGTCCCTCGGGGATCACCAGCCGGCCCACCCGGTTGGCCGGATCGGTCAGGCGCGCCACCGCATCGGCCGCCGGGATCTCGGTGCGCACCTTGTAGAAACCCGGCTGGATCGCCGACATTTCGGCGTTGCCGTCAGCCGCGGTGACGAACGCCGACACTGTGGCCACCACGTTGCGGTCCCGCAGGGTCTGGCCGATGGCGGTGGTCGAATCGCCCTCGTGGACCTCGATGACGACGTCGTTGACACCGCCGCCGGCATAGTCGTCACCGGGGCCGCCGAACAGCGAGTGCCACAGCCGCGAGCCGAGGAACACCGCGCCGATCGCGACCACCACCAGCACGCCCACCGCAACGATGGCTGCGGCCCGACGCCGGCGCCGGTAGCGGTTCTCCCGGGCGCGCTCCCGGCGCGACATGCGCTGACGCGGTGGCCCCACCTCCACGGGCTCGGCGCGACCGGCGGGCCATTCGTCAGTCATCGGTGACCTCTCCGTGCGCGGCCGACGCCGCCCGTCTCTGGTCCAGCCAGTTCTGCAGTATCCCCACGGCAGCGGCCTGGTCTATCACCGAACGCTGACCGCGGGCCCGCACGCCGGCCTCGCGCAGCGAGCGCTGCGCGGTCAGCGTGGTGAATCGTTCGTCGGCCATCCAGACCGGGACCGGCGCGATGCGGTCGGAGAGCAACTCGGCGACCTCGATGGCGTCCTGGGCCGACGAGCCGGCACGGTCGGCCAGGGTGCGCGGCAATCCGACGACCACCTCCACCGCCTGGTACTCGTCGACCAGCGCGGCCAACCGGCGCACGTGCTTGGAAGAACGACGGTCCCGTGCGACCGTCTCCACCGGTGTGGCCAGCATCGCGTCGGGGTCACTGACCGCAACGCCGATGCGGACGGTGCCCACATCGACGCCGAGCCGTCGTCCCCGCCCCGGATCCGGGCAGTTCGGATCACCAGGCCGGTCCGGCGTCCGGTCACGGCGGTTCGTTGTGGCCACCCGGGCTAGCCTCGGCCTATCTCCGCGCGCACCGCCGCCAGCGCCGCGTCGATACCCGCCGCCCCCTTACCGGACCCCTGAGCCAGATCGGCTTTTCCTCCGCCGCGACCGTTGAGCGCCGCCCCGAGTTCCTTGACCAGGTCGTCGGCCCGCAGACCGAGGTCCTGGGCGGCCGGGTTGACCGCGACCACGTACGGCACCGAGTCGTCGTCGCCCTCGGCGATCAGCGCGACGACGGCCGGGCCGCTGCCCAGCTTGCCGCGCACATCCCCGACCAGCGACCGCAGGTCGCCCCCGGACATGCCGCCGGCCATCCGCTGGGCCACGACGCGGACCTTTCCGATCTCCTCGGCACCGGCGGCCGCGTTGGCCGCCGCGGCGCGCGCGTTGGCCATCCGCAGCCGGTCGAGTTCCTTCTCGGCGGCCCGCAGTTTCTCGACCAACGTGGCGACCCGGGCGGGCACCTCCTCGGAGGGCACCTTGAGCGAGGACGCCAGGCCTGCCATCAGGGCACGCTCTCTGGACAGGTGGCGGAACGAATCCATGCCGACGTAGGCCTCGACGCGGCGCACCCCGGAGCCGACCGAGGATTCACCCAGCAGTGTCACCGGCCCGATCTGCGCCGAGCTGCGCACGTGGGTGCCGCCGCACAACTCCAGCGAGAACGGGCCGCCGATCTCGACCACCCGGACCTCGTCGGGATAGGCCTCACCGAACAGCGCCATCGCGCCCATCGCCTTGGCCCGCTCCAACTCGGTGGTGAAGCTGTGCACCTCGTAGTCGGCCTCGACGGCCTCGTTGGTGACCTGCTCGATCTCGGCACGCTGCTCGTCGGTCAGCGCACCCTGCCAGTTGAAGTCGAAACGCAGGTAGCCGGGCCGGTTCAACGAACCCGCCTGCACCGCGTTGGGGCCCAGCACCTGCCGCAGTGCGGCATGCACCATGTGGGTGCCCGAGTGCCCCTGGGTCGCGCCGTGCCGCCAGCGCGGGTCCACCGCGGCGACGATGGTGTCACCCTCGACGAACTCACCGGACTCCACCGTGACGCGATGCGCCCACAGCGTCTTGGCGATCTTCTGCACATCGGTGACCGCAGCCTTGGCCGTCTCCGAGGAGCCGGTCCCGCTGACCGTGCCCTCGTCGGCGATCTGGCCGCCCGATTCGGCGTAGAACGGGCTGCGGTCCAGGATGAACTCCACCCGCTCGGCGGCGCCGTCGCGGCCCTGGTGCGACACCACCGGAACCCGCTTGCCGTCGACGAAGATCCCCAGAATGGTTGCCTCGGTTGTCAGTTCGTTGAAGCCAGTGAACTCGGTGGGCGCGCCGTCGATCAGTTCCCGGTAGGCCGACAGGTCGGTGTGCGCCTGCTTTCGCGCCGCCGCGTCGGCCTTCGCGCGCTGGCGCTGCTCGGCCATCAGATTCCGGAAACCCTCTTCGTCGACGGCCAGGTCGGCCTCGGCGGCCATCTCGAGGGTGAGCTCGATCGGGAAACCGTAGGTGTCGTGCAGGGTGAAGGCATCGGTTCCGGACAGCTTGGCCGCACCGGAGGCCTTGGTGGCGCGTGCGGCCTCGTCGAACAACTTCGACCCCGAGGCCAGGGTGCGGTTGAACGCGGTCTCCTCGGCCACGGCGATGCGCTGGATGCGCTCGAAATCGCCGACCAGTTCCGGATACGACGGCCCCATCGCGTCGCGCACGGTGGCCATCAGCTCGGCCATGATCGGCTGCTCGACACCGAGCAGCTTGGCGGCCCGGATGATGCGGCGCAGCAACCGGCGCAGCACGTATCCGCGGCCCTCGTTGCCGGGGCTGACTCCGTCGGCGATGATGATCGCCGCGGTGCGGCTGTGGTCGGCGATGATCCGGTAGCGCACGTCGTCATCGTGGTGACCCTGGGTGTAGCCGCGCGGCGCGATGCCGGCGATCAGGTCGATTGCCGGGCGCAGCAGGTCGGTCTCGTAGACGTTGTCGACGCCCTGCAGCAGGCAGGCCACCCGCTCGACGCCCATCCCGGTGTCGATGTTCTGCCGCGGCAGCGGTCCGAGGATCTCGAAGTCCGTCTTAGAGGTGCCCTCGCCGCGCTCGTTCTGCATGAACACGAGATTCCAGATCTCGATGTAGCGGTCCTCGTTGGCCTCGGGGCCGCCCTCGATCCCGTAGTCGGGTCCGCGGTCGAAGTAGATCTCCGAGGACGGACCGCACGGCCCGGGAATGCCCATCGACCAGTAGTTGTCGGCCATGCCGCGGCGCTGGATCCGCTCGGGCGGCAACCCGGCGATGTCCTGCCACAGCTGGGCGGCCTCGTCGTCGTCCAGATAGACGGTGGCCCACAGCCGTTCGGGGTCGAACCCGTACCCGCCCTGATCGGCGGAGCCGGTCAGCAGCGTCCACGCCAGCTCGATGGCACCGGCCTTGAAATAGTCGCCGAACGAGAAGTTGCCGGCCATCTGGAAGAACGTGTTGTGCCGGGTGGTGATGCCCACCTCGTCGATGTCGGGGGTGCGGATGCACTTCTGCACGCTGGTGGCGCGGGGCCACGGCGGCGTGCGCTGACCGAGGAAGTACGGGACGAACTGCACCATGCCGGCGTTGACGAACAGCAGGTTCGGATCGTCGAGGATCACCGAAGCACTGGGCACCTCGGTGTGGCCCGCCTTCACGAAATGATCGAGGAACCGCTTCCTGATCTCGTGTGTCTGCACGTCCTGCCGTCCTTTTGAATGTCACCTGCGAGTACTCGACCGGTCCACAGTACCGGTCGACCGAGTCAGCCCGTCACGAAGCTCAGCCGCACGTTTCGCTGCGTGTTGTCCCTGTTCAGGTCCACCAACACGATGCTCTGCCAGGTTCCCAGCAACGGTTGCCCGTCGCCGACCGGAACCGTCACCGACGGTGCGACCAGGCCGGGCAGAACATGGTCGGCGCCGTGCCCCGGGGAGCCGTGGGAGTGGCGGTAGCGGTCGTCGCGCGGCAGCAACCGCTCCAGGGCCTCCACCAGGTCGTGGTCGGAACCGGCGCCGGTTTCGATGATCGCCACACCCGCGGTGGCGTGCGGGACGAACACGTTGCACAAGCCGTCGGAACCGCCACCGCGCTGGGCTGCGCAGAACTGCCGGACCTGCGCGGTCAGATCGACGATGCGGCGCCGCGAGGTGTCGACGTCGAGGATTTCGGTGTTCATGGTTTCGAGCCTACGAGCTCAGGTGAGGTCGGCGGCGCGGCTGTACAGCAGGCTTTCGCAGTCGGCCGCACCGATCGGCCGCGCTGGCAGTGGTCAGCACCCGTCGGCCACGGCGGCGGCGGAGCCGGTTGACGCAGGCGTTTATTGGCCATCGGGCGAGGGTATTTCTGTGCGCATCGCCACTGCGCATACCTGGAGGACACCATGACCATCACCGGCGTCATCAGCGCCATCCTCATCGGCGCCGTCGTCGGCGTGCTCGGCCGGCTGGTACTGCCCGGCAAGCAGCCCATCGGTTTCCTGGTGACCATCCTGGTGGGCATCGTGTCGGCGTTCATCGGGACCGCCCTGGCCCGGGTGCTGGGCATCCCGACCGCCACCGCGGGAGTGGACTGGCTCGAACTGCTCGTCCAGGTCGTCGTCGCGGCCGCGGGTGTAGGCCTGGTCGCCGCGCTCATGAGCCGCGGGCGATCCAAGGCGCTGCACTAGGCGTACCGACCGCGCCGCCACCACGCGCGGATCACCCCGTTGCGGCGACTGCGGGTCAGCGCCGGCGCCGGATGATCGCCCGCAGCTTGTCCAGCCGGGTGGCGATCTCACGCTCGGCACCGTGGCTGGTCGGCCGGTAGTAGTCCACACCCTGCAGCTCGTCGGGTAGATACTGTTGCGGCACAACGCCGTCAGGGTCGTCATGGGCGTACCGGTAGCCGACGGCGTTGCCGAGTTTGGTCGCCCCCGCATAGTGCCCGTCCCGCAGATGGGCCGGCACCAGCCCGGCCTTGCCGGCCCGGATGTCGGCCATCGCGGCGCCCAGCGCGGTAGTCACCGCGTTGGATTTCGGCGCGGTCGCCAGGTGCACGGTGGCGTGCGCCAAGGTCAGCTGTGCTTCGGGCATCCCGATCAGCGCGACGGTCTGCGCCGCCGCGACGGCGGTCTGCAGCGCCGACGGATCGGCCATCCCGATGTCCTCGCTGGCCAGGATCACCAGCCGGCGGGCCAGGAACCGCGGGTCCTCCCCTGCCACCAGCATCCGGGCCAGGTAGTGCAACGCGGCATCGACGTCGGATCCGCGCACCGACTTGATGAAGGCACTGATCACGTCGTAGTGCTGGTCACCGTCGCGGTCATAGCGCACCGCGGCCCGGTCGAGGGACTGCTCGACGACGTCGACGGTGACCTCGCCACCGGCCTCGGCCGCGACCTCCAGCGCGGTCAGCGCGCGACGGGCGTCCCCGGCCGACAGCTGCACCAGCAGGTCCACCGCGTCCCCGGTGACGGCGACCGTACCGCCGAGGCCGCGCTCGTCGTCGATCGCGCGGCGGATCACCGTGGCGACGTCGTCGGCTGTCAGGGGCTGCAGCTGCAGGATCAGCGAGCGCGACAGCAGCGGCGCCACCACCGAGAACGACGGGTTCTCGGTGGTCGCCGCCACCAGCAGCACCACCCGGTTCTCCACCGCGGCCAGCAGCGCGTCCTGCTGGGTCTTGGAGAAGCGGTGCACCTCGTCGATGAACAGCACGGTCTGCTGGCCGTGCAGCGCCGCGCGCCGGGCGCTGTCGATGACCGCCCGAACCTCCTTGACCCCCGCCGACAGCGCCGAGAGCGCCTCGAACCGCCGGCCGGTGGCCTGCGAGATCAGCGAGGCCAGCGTCGTCTTACCGGTTCCCGGAGGGCCGTAGAGGATGACCGAGGCCGCCCCGGAACCCTCGACCAGGCGCCGCAGCGGCGAGTTGGGTTTGAGCAGATGCGCCTGACCGACGACCTCGTCGAGGGCGGCCGGGCGCATCCGTACCGCCAGCGGCGCCGACCCGGCCCCGCCGGTGCCGGTGTCCGCTGGGGCGTCCGCACCGGGAACGTCGAACAGACTGTCGGACACGCTCCCTGCTTACCACTGCCGCACGACGGTTGCGCCGTCAGTCGGTCGGCTGGGTGACGAAGTCGATCAACTCCTCGACCCGGCCGATCAACTCGGGTTCCAGGTCGGTCCAGTCGCGTACCCGGGAGCGGATCTTCTGCCAGGCCGCGGCGATGTCGGCCTGGTCGCGGTGCCGCCAGCCGAGCGCGGCGCAGATCCCGTGCTTCCAGTCCTGCCCCCGAGGAACGTCCGGCCACGACTGCAGACCGAGGCGGGCAGGTTTGACGGCCTGCCAGATGTCGACGTAGGGGTGACCGACCACCAGCGTGTGCTCGCCGCCGGGGCCCTGGCGCACCTTCGCCGCGATGCGGGCCTCCTTGGATCCGGCCACCAGGTGGTCGACCAGCACGCCGAGCCGGCGCCCCGGTCCGGGCCGGAACTCCTCGACGATGTCGGCGAGGTCGTCGACACCCCCCAGGTATTCGACGACGACACCCTCGATGCGCAGGTCCTCACCCCAGACCTGTTCGACGAGCTCGGCGTCGTGGCGGCCCTCCACGTAGATCCGGCTGGCCAGCGCGACCCTGGCACGCGCCCCGGCCACCGCGACCGAACCGGAGGCGGTGCGGGCCGGCGCTGCCGGCGCCGCGTTGCGGGCGGCGGTGAGGATGACCGGCTTGCCGTCGATCAGGTAGCCCGGCCCGACCGGAAACGGTTTGGTGCGCCCGTTGCGGTCTTCGAGCTGCATCCGGCCGTACTCGACGCGCACCACCGCGCCGACGAATCCGGTCTGCGCGTCCTCGACCACCATGCCGATCGCGATGGGCACCTCCGCCGAGCGGGGCTTGCGGGCACCGTGGGGGTTGTCGGCCAGGATGTCGGAACCATAGCGATCAGCCACCGGGTGATCGTAGGGATGCCGCGGCGCCGGGTGACGAACATCGGCAGGCGTGTTGCCGATGTTCCCCGGCCGGGCTGCCCGCTAACTGATCTGTTGCTGCTGTTCGACCGGCGCACCCACCTCGGCGAGCTTGGCCGGGTCCGAGGTGATCTCGTCGATCACGGTGTGGATGAACCGCATCTTCTCCAGCACCTTGGGCGGCAGCACGAAGGGGTACAGGTCGTCCTTGCCCATCGACCGGTTCACCATGTTCAGCGCCCAGGCCAGCGGCAGCCACATGTCGATGATCGTGTCGAATCCGCTGGGCCCCAACACGCGCCGATCGTAGGTCGCGGTGGCCGGGGCCAACCCGAACGCCGCACCGGTGTCCAGGGTGTCCCGGATGTGCAGATAGTGCGCGAACGTCTCAGCCCAGTCCTCGGCCGGATGCATGGTCGCGTAGGAGGAGACGTAGTCGTCCTCCCAGTTCGGTGGCGCGCCCTCGCTGTAGTGGCGGTCCAGCGCCGCCTGATAATCCAGATCCGGGTCGCCGAACAGGGCGTTGAACTGGTCGAGGTAGTCCGGCGAGATGCTGATCAGCCGATAGAAGTAGTAGTGCCCGATCTCGTGCCGGAAATGACCGAGCAGGGTGCGGTAGGGCTCGTCCATCGAGATCCGCAGCTGCTCCCGGTGGACGTCGTCGCCCTCGGCCAGGTCGAGGGTGATCTGGCCGCTGTCATGGCCGGTGAACACCTTCTCGAACTGACTGGACAGCAGATCGAACGCCAGCCCGTAGTCGGGGTCGACGTCACGCCCGACGATCGGCAGCTTCAGCTCGCACAGTTCGGCGATCAGCCGCCGCTTGGCCCGTTCGGAATTCGCGAACGCCGCCAGCGCCACGGTGTCGGCGTCGTTGGGCCGGGTCCGGGTCAACGCGCACGAGACACACAGCCTGGGCACCGGGCTCTTCTCCACCAGCCAGTTGCATTCGGCCAGGTGCAGATTTGCGCACAGCTGGTAGCGGCTCTCGTCCACCGCGCCGGCGTGCTCGCTCTCCTCTGGCGGGGCGATCACCAGCAGGGCCATGTCGTTCAGCGAGAAACCCAACGAGCTTCCGCAGTTCAAGCACAGCGAGTTCTCGAAGGCCAGTCGCTGCCCGCAGTTGGGGCAGGTGAAATCACGCATGCAGCACTCCCCCCTCATAGGGCGCGACGTCGACCGAGACGTCGATGACGCTGCTTTCCGAGTCGGTGTAGATGATGCCGCGCAGCGGGGGGATGTCGGCGTAGTCCCGTCCGAATCCGACCGTCACGTAGCGCTCGTCGACCATCTGGTCGTTGGTGGGGTCCAGCCCCAGCCACGCGTTCTGTGGTGTCCACACCGCCGCCCAGGCGTGGGTGGCATCGACCCCGATCATTCGTTCCTTTCCCGGCGGTGGGTCGGTGGCCAGATAACCGGACACGTAGCTGGCCGCCAGACCGTTGGCGCGCAGGCAGGCGATCGCCAGCCTGGCGAAGTCCTGACATACCCCTTCTCGCGCGGCCAAAACCTCACTCACCTGTGTGGACACCGTCGTCGATCCCGACCGGTAGGTGAAGTCCCGGTAGATGCGCGAGGTCAGGTCCTCGAGCACCTCGATCAGCGGCCGACTCTCGGCGAAGCTCGGCGCGGCGTACTCGCGCACCGCGTCGGTGATCTCGGGAGGCTGTAGGTCCAGGGTGAACTCGGTGGCCAGCGCCCCGTCGGTGCCGACGGGGCGGGCGATCTCCCACGGCGCCCGCGCCGAGGGCCCCTGGTACAGATCCGGTGGTGGCGGATCGACCTCGACGACCGATCGGCTGGTGATGCTCAGTGTGCGGTGGCGGGCGGTCACGTGGAAGTACGAGCTGAGGTTGCCGTACGCGTCGCGGCTGGTGGAGCTGTCGGCGGCCTCGGGGTCGAGCGCCAGTTCATGAACCAGGCAGCGCTGCCGCGAGGAGTCGCGCGGAGTCAGGAACCCGCGACCGTAGGAACTGGTGACCACATCGGAGTACCGGTACACGGTGCTGTGGGTGATCTGATAGCACCTGCTGGCCCCCGCGGCGGTCGGCCCGTCCGGGAACGCGGTCACGGCACCACTCGGCGTTCGTCGGGACCCCACAGCGGCTGCATCCCGCCCGGCAGCGACAGGTGCGTGGCGTTGATGACGCCGGACAGCTCGCGCAGGTCGCGGTTCATCCCGGCGAGCAGTCCGTCGAGTTCGGCACGCTGTCCGTCGGCGGCGACGTCCTCGAGCTCCGCGGGTTCGATGCGGCGCAGCCGGGTGCCGATCTCGTCGACCATGCGCTCCGGACGCGAGGATCCCGAGGCTCCGGGCAGCGCCTTGAGATCAGCCCGCAACCGCTCCAGCTGATACACCAGCGAACGCGGGTTCTCCGCGTCGAACAGCACCAACTCCGCCACCCCCGCCACACTAACCTTGCCCGGATTTCGCCGGCGGTAGGTCACCAGGGACTCGCATGCCACCAGCACGGACTCGGTGATGGTCTGCTCGGCTTCGGAGGTGCGAGCCGTGGCCAGGGTGGCCCGCAGCAGGGCGGTGAGCCACTGGCCGCGCTCGATCCGCTTGCCGATGTCCATCATGATCCAGCCGGTGTCGCGCACCATGGACTCCGAGACCATCCCCGACAGCGCCAGCATGCCCGCCAACGTCAGCGTGTTGGTCGACGACAGGAAGGCCTCGCCCTCGGTCTTGGAGTCCGGCGGGGTCTCCGGCGCGTGCAACAGCGCCCGTTCCAGGGTCGAGAGCACCATCCAGGTGTCGTTCGACATCTGGTCGCGCACGGCCCGCGCGGACAGGCTCAGCCGCTCGACCGACTGCGCCAGCGAGCCCGGCCGGTGCCGATCTGCGGTCAGGGCCCACAGCGTGGTCGGCGCGGTGGCGACCATCTCGTGGTAGTCACCGCCGGCACCGGTGTCGGTTCCGGTGATGATGCCCAGCGCGGTGAGCAGCACCGGCACACACTCGCTGCCGTCCATCGCCTGCCGGTAGCGGTACTCGTGGTAGCGCTCCCGGGTCACCGTGAGCAGCCGAGCGGTGTTCTCGGAGCGTTCGGCGTACCGGCCGATCCAGAACAGATCGGAGAGCACACGCGGAGAGCTGATCTCGTGGGTGGGGCTCGACCTCAACAGCGCGGGCAACCGGGTGGTGTCGGCCAGGGCCGGCTCGGCCGGCGCCGCCGACGGGATGATCTCGGCGGTCACCCGGTCCGGGGTACGCACCCAGATGTCCTTGGCCGCAATCGTGTTGAGCCGGTACGCGGCCGTGCCCGGAGCCAGCAGATAGCCCAGACCGCCGATCATCGGCGCATAGCCGCTGTGCTGGGCCACGGTGAACAGGCGCATCCCGACACTCGACGAGGACATCCCGCTCGGGAGGAAGTCCGATGGCGCCGAGGAGAACTGGGGCAACTCCTGACCGACCCACTTCCACGGGGTGGCCTCGATCCGGGCGGCCATCGTCTCGAGCTGGCCGGCCGACAGTTCCGGTCCGACGATCGGCTCACCGCCGGTCACGGGTTTGATCAGCAGGGACGACAGATTGGCCAGCAGGTGCGAGCGCTCGATGTCACTGCCGCCCCAGTACATCGGCGCGGTCGCCAGCAGCGGGGTCTCCCCCAGCAGCTTCTCCGCCAGCTCGGGCAGGAACCGAAGCAGGCCAGGGCTTTCCAGCACACCGCTGCCCAGCGTGTTGACCACCGTCACCGCACCGCGGCGCAGCACCTCCACCAGTCCGACCACGCCGAGGCGGGAATCGGCGCGCAGATCCAGCGGATCGGTGTAGTCGGCGTCGACGCGGCGCAGCACCACATCGACACGCTGCAGCGTGCCCATCGAGCGCATCCACAGTTTGCCGTCGCGGACCACCAGATCGGCGCTCTCGACCAGCGGCAGGCCCAGCACGCTGGCCAGATAGGCCTGGTCGAACGCGGTTTCGGAGTGGATGCCGGGGCTGAGCACCACCACGACCGGCTCCTCGGCCGACTCCGGGGCGGCCTCGATGAGCGCCAGCCGCAGCGCCTGCGCCCAGGGCGAGGCCGGTCGCGGACCGATCTCCTCGTACAGGTCGGGGATGGCGTGGGCGACCACCCGCCGGTCCGCCAGAGCGTAACCGGCGCCCGACGGCGCCTGCGCCCAGTCGGCGTTGACGAGGAAGTCGCCCGAGGAACTCCGGCTCAGGTCGCAGCCGTGCAGGAACAGTTGGTGCCGCCCGGGCACCTCGATACCGCGGGCGGCCCGCAGGTATCCGGGGTGGGAGAACAACAACGCCGGCGGCAGGATGCCGCCGGTCAGCGACCGCCGCGGACCGTAGATGTCGGTGAGCACCGCGTCCAGCAGCCGGGAACGCTGCACCAGACCGGCTTCCAGGGTGTCCCAGTCCGACGCCGAGAGCACCAGCGGCAGCGCGTCGAGCTGCCAGGGCCCGGGCATCGCGGAACCGTCACCGTTGGTGACCGCGTCCCCGAGATGGTCGGTCTGGACGTAGGTGATGCCGTCGTTGTCGACCAGGCTGCGCACCGCGGCCCGGAGGCGGTCCAGCCCCGAACGGCCCCGGTCGAGGACGCAGTCGGCCAGCTCCTGCCAGGCCGGGCGGACATTGCCGTCCTCGTCGACGAATTCGTCGTATCCGTTGGCGGCGCCCCCGGTGGCCGGCTGCAGGTCGAACAGTGCCTGCTGTGCCCGCATGGTGCCGTACGGCGCCAGCGGGTTGTCGAAGTCCGTCGCTCCGACACCCCCGGAAGATGTCGGACGACTCGCCGGAAACGCCATTACTGCAGCACGGTACGCACTCGCCGCAGATCGAGGACCCCCGGCGCGCCCACATCGGTGGATTGGCGGGCCTGCTTCTCCCGCAGCTCGGACAGGTCGACCTTGCCGGGGGTGAAGCCGGTGGCCTCGAAGCGGCGACCGCGCCGGGACTCGGCCTCGACGGCGTTCACCGGCGGGGTGTCGTAGGCCCGGCCGCCGGGGTGCGAGACGTGATAGGTGCACCCGCCCCGGGACACGCCGGTCGCGGCGTCGACGAGTTCGAAGCGCAGCGGACCGTCGACGGTGATCGTCGGGTGCAGCGCACTGGGCGGCTGCCAGGCCCGGTAGCGCACCCCGCCGACCTGAACGTCGGGATTGTCGGTGGCCAACAACGGGATCGGGTGCCCGTTGGCGGTGACGATGTAGCGCTGCCGGTCGGCGCCGATCAGCCGGACCTGCAGCCGCTCCACCGAGGAGTCCACGTAGCGGGCGGTACCGGCGCCGGTGGACTCCTCACCCAGCACGTTCCATGGCTCGATCGCACCGCGCAGCTCGATCTCGACACCGCCGAACACGGCGGTGCCGATCCTGGGGAACCGGAACTCGGTGAACGGATCCAGCCAGCTGGTGTCGAAGTTGATCCCATAGGCCCGCAGGTCGGCGGCGACCTCGGCGATGTCGTGGATCAGGAAGTGCGGCAACAGGTACCGCCCGTGCAGGTTGGCACCGTGACGGATCAGCGGGGCGCGCAGCGGCTGATCCCAGAACCAGGCCACCAGCGAGCGCACCAACAGCGACTGCACCATGGCCATCTGGTAGTGCGGTGGCATCTCGAAGCCGCGCAACTCGAGCAGGCCGAGCCGCCCCCGGGCGCTGTCGGGGCTGTAGAGCTTGTCGATGCAGAACTCGGCCCGGTGGGTGTTGCCGGTGATGTCGGTGAGCAGATGGCGCAGCGCGCGGTCGACTATCCACGGAGCGGAGCTTGCGGAGCGACCATCTTCGAGCTTGGGTCCGCCGGCCGACTGGGAGAGCCGGGCGATCTCGGCGAAGGCGATCTCGAGTTCGTACACCGACTCCGGACGGCCCTCGTCGACCCGCGGGGCCTGCGAGGTCGTCCCGATGAAGCGACCCGCGAACAGATACGACAGCGACGGATGGCGCTGCCAATAGGTCAGCAGCGACACCAGCAGGTCGGGTCGCCGCAGCAACGGCGAGTCCGCCGGGGTGATACCGCCCAACGTGATGTGGTTGCCGCCACCGGTGCCGCCGTGGGTTCCGTCGAAGTCGAACGACTCGGTGGACAGCCGCGCCAGCCGCGCCTGATCGTAGAGCGTCTTGAGTTGTTCGCGCTGCTCGGCGAAGCTGGCCGTCGGCGCCACGTTGACCTCGATGACCCCGGGGTCCGGGGTGATCGTCATCGCGGCGAGCCGGGCGTCGCTGGGCGGCCCGTACCCCTCGATCACCACCGGGCAGTCGATCCGGGCGGCCGCCGCCTCGATCCGGCTGATCAGGTCGATGAAGTGCTCGAGTTCCTCGGTCGGCGGCAGGTAGACATGCAGCAGCCCGTCGCGGATCTCGGTGACCACCGCGGTCGTCGGCGTCCACTCGTCGTCCTCGGCGACCTCCTCGACGACGGCGGCGTCCTCGGGCGCCGGCGCGTCCGCGCCCCGGTCGCCCGGGCGCAGTGCGGGCC
>NZ_JBSWXU010000040.1:0-36035 GCF_056160785.1 Mycobacterium sp. ABE4_509
GCATCGGCCCCGTGCTGACCGGGCCCGCGATGCTGGCCGGTCAACTGTCGATCGGCTGGTCCAACGACGCGCTGGACGCGGGCCGCGACGCCGCGGCGGGCCGGACCGACAAGCCGGTCGCCACCGGCGTCCTCAGCGTCCGCGCGGTGTGGGTGGCCGCGGTGACCGCACTGGTGGCCGCGCTGGGGATGGCCCTGAGCATCAGCGTGGCCACCGCAGCGCTGCTGGCGCTGATCGTCGGCGCCGCCTGGGCCTACAACCTGGGGCTGAAATCCACGCCCGCATCCGGGCTGATGTACCTGCTCGGGTTCGGCCCCATCCCCGCCTACGCGGCGAGCACCCTGCCCGGTTCTCCGCTGCCGAGCTGGTATGCGACCGCTGCGGCCGCGCTGGTCGGCCTCGGTGGACACTTCGCCAATGTGCTGCCCGATCTGGCCACCGATCAGGCGACCGGGGTCAACGGCCTGCCGCAGCGGGTGTACGCCCGTGCCGGCGCCGGGGCGGTCCGGGCGATCGCGGTGATCCTGCTGGTCTCGGCGTCGGTGCTGCTGGCGGTCGCGGCCACCCGCCAGTGGGTGGGGCTGGCGGGTTTGGCGGTTGCGGTGCTGCTGGCGGTGGTCGCCGCCCGCGGGAAGGGCAAGGTGCCGTTCGCCGCGGCGTTCGGTATCGCGGCCGTCGATGTGGCCGTGCTGGCGGTGGGTGGGTATGCCCAGATCTGAGCGCACCCGGATCGTGGCGGTCCGGTCCGCCTTCCCGGTGCACCGCTACCCGCAGCAGGTGCTCACCTCCAAGGTTGCCGAGCTCGTCGGCCTGGACGCCGACGAGGTGGTGATGCTGAACCGGCTGCATGCCAAAGCCGGTGTCGGCCATCGCCATACCGCGCTCCCGCTGGACGAGCTGGATGCGCTGCGAGGGATCGCGCCGGCCAACGACCGCTACATCGAGGCGGCGGCGGAGCTGGGCGGGCGAGCGTTGCGCGGCGCTCTGGACGCCGCCGGGCTCGACGGGCGCGACCTGGACCTGCTGATCGTCACCTCGGTCACCGGGGTGGCGGTACCGTCATTGGACGCCCGCCTGATCCCCGCACTCGGGCTGCGCCCGGACATCAAGCGGCTGCCCATCTTCGGGCTCGGTTGCGTCGCGGGCGCGTCCGCGCTGGCACGGCTGCACGACTACCTGTTGGCCTGGCCGCAGCACCGGGCGGCGCTGCTGGCCGTCGAGCTGTGTTCGTTGAGCTGGCCGAAGACGGACGCGACCACCGCGGACCTGGTGAGCACCGGCCTGTTCGGTGACGGGGCGGCCGCACTGGTCGCCACCGGCGCCGCGCCGGGGCCCGGCCCCCAGGTCGTCGCGTCGCGCGGCGAGGTCTATCCCGACAGCGGCGACATGCTCGGATGGCGGTTGGGCGCCGACGGTTTCCGCATCGTGCTGACAGCGGAACTGGCCGAGGTGGTCGAGCGACACCTGCACCGCAGCGTCACCGCATTTCTGGCCGAACACGGCCTGACCGTCGCAGACATCAGCACCTGGGTGTGTCACCCGGGCGGCCCGAAGGTGATCGACGCCGTGCAGAACAGTCTCGGGTTGCCCGACAGCGCCGTGGCGGCGAGCCGGCGCTCACTGGCCGAGGTCGGCAACCTGTCCTCGGCCTCGGTGCTGCACATCCTGGAGAAGACGATGGACTCCGAGCGCCCGGCGCCGGGCTCGACGGGGCTGGTGATCGGGCTGGGCCCCGGGGTCAGCGTCGAACTGGTGTTGTTGCAGTGGTGAGCTAGTCTCCCATCGGGTTCAGACCGAGCATCTGTGCCGGGTTGGTCGAGGTGATCGCGACCCGCTCGGCATCGGTGATGCTGGGCATGTTCTTCAGCCAGTTCACCGGGTCCTCCTGCACCATCGGCGCCGGATAGTCGGTGCCGAGCACCACCCGCTCGATTCCCACCGAGTCGATCAAGAACCGCAGCGTCGATTCGGTGTAGGTGCACGAGTCGTAGTAGAAGCGGCTCAGGTACTCGCTGGGCGGCCGGCTCAGATTGGATTTCGCGTCGGCGAACTCCGGCACCTCCATCGCGGCGGCGTGCCAGGTCTTGTCCATCCGCGCCACCCCGAACGCCGAGTATCCCCCGGCGTGGCCCAGGCAGATCTTCAGATCGGGGTAGCGGTCCATGATTCCCCCGAACACCAGGGTGCCGAACGTCACAGCGCGGTCCACCAGGTTGCCGATGCTGTTGGGCAGCGCATAGCGGGTGGTGCGCGCCTTTACCAGGGTCGGGCCGCATTGATGGAAAAAAACGACTGCACCAAGGGATTCCACCGCCTCCCAGAACGGGTAGAAGACGGGGTCGTCGAAGGTCGTCCCGTTGACGTGGTCGTTCACCGTGATCCCGCGGTAGTCCAGTTTGGACATCGCGAATTCCATCTCGGTGATCGCCATGTCGACGTCCTGCATCGGCACGGTGGCCAGGCCGGTGAAACGATCCGGGTGATCGCGCATCATCGCGCCGATCTCCTCGTTGCAGGCGCGGGCGATGTCCTGGGTGAGTGCCGGGTCGAGTTCGTAGCGGTAGAAGTCGTTGTTGACGGTGAGCACCTGCATGTCGACGCCGGACGCGTCCATCTTGGCGATGCGGTCGGCCGGTGCGATCGAGAACTCGGGGATCTCGAGTTCGCCGATACTGTTGGTCAGGGTGTGCCAGGTCCCCCCATTCAGCACCGCCTCGCGGAAACTCGGTGGCGTCACATGCGAATGAACATCTATCACGGACAACTGTTTTCGGCCTCTCTTCTCGTCACGTCACCCAACAGTGACGCGGCGGTCCCCCGCAGGATCGAATCGATCTCCGCCTCGGTGAGAACCCCGATGGCGCCCAGGCGCTGAACGGGGTCGAGCACCCGCATCGGCGCAGGCCAATCGGTGCCCAGCACGACGCGATCGGCACCGACCACATCGACCAGATAGCGCAGCGTTCTCGGCTCGTAAGTCACTGCATCGTAGATGAACCTGCGTGCGTAGGTGCTCGGCGGTGCAGTCGCGGCACCGCGCATCGACGGGAACGCCCGCCACCCCTGGTCCATCCGGTCCAGCGCGAACACCGTGTAGCCGCCTGCGTGGCCGAGGCACACCTTGAGGTCGGGGTGGCGGTCCATCACGCCGCCGTACACCAACGCACCGAAAGTGATGGTGCGGTCGACGAGGTTGCCGATCGAGTTGAAGAAGAAGTACCTGTCTATACGCGCCTCGACCGAGGTCGGCGCATACTGGTGGACGAAGATCAGTGCGCCAAGCGCCGCAGCGGCCTCCCAGAACGCGTCGAACCGCGGCTCGTCGTAGGTCTGTCCGTTGACGTGGTCGTCGACCATCACGCCGCGCAACCCGAGCTCGCCTACCGCGCGGGTCAGTTCGGCGATGGCCAGGTCGGTGTCCTGCATCGGCACCGTCGCCAGCCCGGCGATGCGCCGGGGTCGGGCACGGACCATCTCGGCCACCTCGTCGTTGACTGCGCGGGCAATCGTCGCAGCGTCGCCACCGGTGCGGTGGTACTGGTAGAACACATCGGTCGGTGAGGTCAGCTGCACGTCGATGCCGTCGGCGTCCATCGCCTCGATGCGCTGATCGAGGCTCCATCGGTTCATCGGGTTGTGCAGCTCACCGTCTTCGGATGTCATTCCGTGCCAGTCGTTTCCAGCGAGGACGGCGTCACTGAAACACCTGGGGGTGACATGGGCGTGGACGTCGATGATGGCGGGTGCGGTGCTCACAGGCCGTGCATCGTGTGGGAGAGCCGGGCGGTCCACTCGTACTGCGTGGCCTCGCCGACCTGTTTCATGACCCGCGCGTACTCCTCGCCGGCGATCAGGTCGGCAGTGGCCTGCCGGTCGGCACAACAGATGTCGACGATAACGTCGAAGTCGGTGGTCAAAGTGCCGACGTTCTTCCCGATGAGCACCTTTTCGACCTGTGGCACCTCCTGTAGTCCGCGCAACGCGTCGAGCGCCGACTCGCGAGTTGTCTCGTCGGTCTCGTCCGCCCAGATGAACATCGCGGAGTGCTTGACGTGGTTGCGCAGGATCGGCGGTTCACCGTCGTACCACCAGTCGACCCGGGCGGTGATCTCGCCGCGGCAGATCGCCGCGTTGTACACCGCGACCTCGTGGTGGACATCGTCGTCGTTGTAGTCGTCCAGACCGGCCTGGTCGTCGAAATCCAAGTGCAGGGCCACGTCGTAGTTGACCACCGGGCCGAGCTTTCGGCTGCGCCAGTGCGGTGCGCGTTTCCACGGCTTGACCTCGCGCAGCATTGCCGACCCACCGAACAGGTCAGTCCCGAAATCGAGCGCCCGCACGCTCGGGCAGACGAATCGCATGTATGCCAGACCCTTGAGCATCTGCATCTGTTGTTCGGGGGTGGATTCTTCGCGGAGCATGAAAAACGCACTGTGGCGCAACATCTGGTCAGGTTCCCTTCAACGTTTGGGGGTTGGAGATGGATCAGGTGGTGACGGGATCGAGTTGCATCTGCTCGAACAACGCCAGCACGTCGGCCTGCTGGGTGACCACGGCACGGTCGGTCTGCAGCCGTGGCCTGGGCAGGTTGATCGGGATGTCGGCGTACAACGTCCCGCCGCGGTTCATCATGAGGATCCGGTCGGACAGCTGAACCGCCTCGTTGACGTCGTGAGTGACGAACAGCACCGTCGCCGCCGACGACTGCCAGAGTTGCTGCAGGTCGGTACGCAGGCTGCGGGCGGTGATGGCGTCGAGATGGCTGAACGGTTCATCCATCAGCAACAGGTCGGGTTCGATCGACAGCGCCCTGGCGATGCCGATCCGCTGGCGCATCCCGCCCGACAACTGGTTCGGGTACATCGAGGCGGTGTGCGCCAAACCCACCATGTCCAGGTACTCCCGGCAGGTGCGTTCCCGGGTCTTGCGGTCGCCCTGGTCGTGGACGTACATCATGTTGTCCAGCACCGTTCGCCAGGGCAGCAGCCGAGGGTCCTGGAAGACGTAGCCGATCTTGGCCCCCGCGGCACCCCCGGACACCGACAACGTTCCCGAGGTCGGCTCCTCGATGCCGGAGACGAGGTTGAGGAACGTGCTCTTCCCGCAGCCCGACGGGCCGACCAGACACACGAACGTGTGTCCGGACGCTTCGAAGGTCAGGTCGTTGATCGCGTGGACACCGTCCTGGGTGCTCGCCTGCGCCTCGTAGATCTTGTTGACGTGTTCGGCTACCAGCAGCGCCACGATTCCTCCTGGATGTAGTGGTGATTCACCATCGTTCGGTCCCTTCCTGCCAGCGTCTCGACCAGCGGTGCAGTCGTTCGAGTACCAGGCGGTCCACGGCGAGGATCACCGCGATCTCGATCAGGCCCCAGCCCATCAGCCCGTTGAAGTTTCCGGCGTCGTACCAGAACGCCGCCCGGTAGCCCGCACCCCAGTTGCTGGCGAAGAACTCGACCAGCGACAGCGCGCCCCATCCCGCGAGTACCGCGTAACGGAACCCGGCGATGATGTAGGGCGCCATCGCCGGGAGCACCAGCGTGGTGAAGATCTTGCGTTGCGGCACCCGGTAGGCCACCGACATCTCCATCAGCGGCTTGGGTATCGACTTGGCACCTTCGTAGGTCGAGGCGACGAGCATCGGCGTGGCGGCCAGCACCGGCACCACGAACGGACCCACCTCCGAGAAACCCCACCAGATGGCGGCCAGCAGCGCCCAGATGAATGCCGGCAACGCGAGCAGGATCGTGTTGATGTCGCGGAAGTACGCCCCGATCCGCCACCAGCGGCCCATCGCCCAGCCGATGAGCACACCCAGGAAGAGCACTGTCGTCAGTGCGAGCGCCGCTCTGCGCAACGTCCAGGTCAGGTGTATCCACAGCTCACCGCGCAGCGCCTCGTCGATGAGGAACTGCACCGTGCCCACCGGAGTCGGGATCCGGTCGGACAACAGGCCGATCAGTTGCCACGCCAGCAGCACCAGCAGCCTGGCACTGTAGCGGGCGGCCCGGTCGGAGCGCAGCCAGCTCCTGCTGTCCTGCTCGACAGTGGCGGTCATGACCCCACCCCCGAGCCGGCGGTGGGCTTGGAGGTGGCGTCGGCGCCGTCGGCTCGCGCCTCGGCGTCTGTTCCACGTCGCTGTCGCCGCCATCGCCGACGCGGGGGTGTGTCCAACCGCCAACGGAACAGCCGCTGTTCGGCGTTCACCAGAACGAATCGCTCGACGAGCACGACGAAGATGACGAAGAACCCCATCCACGCGAGCAGGTCACGCACCGAGAACAGGTGATAGGAGCGTGAGATCTGATATCCCACACCGCTGCTGCCGCCGAATGTCTCCACCAGTGCCGCGAGCTTCCATGAGTCGGCGAAGGACACCCTCCCTCCGGCGAACGCGAACGGCGTCACCGTGGGAATCAGCACGTGGCGCAGAAGCTGGAATCGGCTTCTGTTGAAAGCCTTGCTCATCCCGACCAGATCCTGGTCGACCGACATCATTCCGGCCGCCACGTTCAGCGCTATCGAGGGCAGTACGAACAGCACAACCACCGACGTCGGGCCCATCCCGCTGATCCCGAAGACAATGATCGCCACGATCGCGTACACGATCAACGGGACGTTGGCCGCCAGGTAGATCAGGTCGTGAAAGAACGCCCGCGCGTATCGATAGCGCCCCATCAGGAATCCGATGACCGACCCGGCGACCACCGCGATGAGCCAGCCGAGCACCGCCCGCCAGAAGCTCATCAGGAAGTTGTGGACCACGTCTCCGGTGAGCAGCAGTTCCCACATCCGGGTGCCCACCGACCACGGCGAGGGCAGCACATAGGGCTCCATCCGCGCGGCGAAGAACGCCCAGATGCCGATGAAGGTGGCGATACCGGCGATCGAATACGCCTGCGCTGCCACCGTTCGCCGGGTGCGTGCTGATACCGTCCTCACGCCTGCGGGGAGACGACGACCATCTCCGGGTCCTCGGTGTCGGCATCGACCACGCCGGATTCCTTCATGAGCTCGTAGATCCCGGTCTCCTGATCCACCCACTCCTGGTCGAGGTAGGGCGAGTCGACGAACCAGTCGAAGGTGTTGTCGAAGTAGCCCTTGATCCAGGCGGCCTCCTCGGGCGACTCCACGGCGAAGTGCTCAGGGTAGGCGTCGATGATCTCTTCGCGATGGGCCGCCCACTCGTCGAGGGCGCGCTGCCAGACCGACAGGAAGAACGCCGCCTCGTCCTGATGGGTGTCGTACCAGTCTTTTCGAGCCACGAACAGATTGCTCATCACGCCTTCGTGGCCGGGTGCGATCGAATCGCCGTACAGCTCCGAGGCCGACCGTCCGTCGTACATGATGTTGAGGTCCCCGGAGGCGAACTCCGGGATCGACTGGGTCGGATCGGCGAAGGCGGCACACACCTCACCCTCGAGCACCAGGCTGGGGATGATCTGGTAGTCCGCGGTGACGAGATTGAGATCGTCACCGTTCTCAGATAGTTCACGTCCATCGATCTGGTCGACGAGAGCCTGCCAGATCAAGGCATTGCCAACCACTGACTCGGCTGCGATCTTGCATCCCGGGGGCAGGTCGGCGGCGGTTTCCCAGTCGGGGTTCGCGGTGATCATCACGTCTTTGGCGTAGTTGAACTTACCGAAGGTCACCGTCTCGATCCCGGTCTCCTGCTCCAGATTCTGGAGCTCGTACGTGCCGATCGAGATGACGTCGGCGTGCCCACCGACGAACTGCCCGAACTCATCCCACGTCACGGTCTGCAGAATGCGGTAGCCGGAGTCGACCTCCATCTCCTCGAGAATTCCCTCGTCCTGGATCCAGTCCCAGGCAGGATCGGGCGAGAAGGTGAACCGGATGATGTTGTCGTCACTTTCAGCAGCGGTCGAACCCGATTCGGCCGGCCCGGAACAGCCGGTCGCCAGGACCAGACCCGTGCTGATTGCGCAGAACAGCGCCTTCTTGATCATGTGTGAACCTCCTGCGTCGGGTGTCGTGCTGACATCCGTCGACGATGACGGGTCGCTACGCGTTGGACGCGCAGCGGTAGCAGAGCCACTCGGTACCGCTGCGCAGTGAGCGCATCTAAAACCCGTCGGAGGCCGAAATACCTAGCTGAGTGACAGGAAACCTACGCTAAAGGTCGGTGGGCCGTATTAGGTTTCGCGCATGTAACATTCTTGGGTCATCGGTCAATGACGCTCTCCGAGTGCACTTTTCCCGCAGGGTCTCCACCGGTCACCTGAACTGTTCGACTTCGACGGCGCGCCGTTGTTCGGCCGCCCGGTACAGCGCGTCGCTCACCGCGATCACCCGCAGACCGTCGAGACCGTCACCGCTGGCTACCCGGCCGGCCCTGACCGCGTCGGCGAACGCGGCGACCTCGGCGGCGTAGGCCGGGACCGTCGAGGTCGCGAGAACACTCGTCCCGTCATCGGTGTGCAATTCGGCGGCATCACCCGGCGTGGGCGCGGTCCCGCCCCGGGCGGCGATCCAGCCGCCGTCACCGAACACCGTCCAGTCCGGCCGCGTCCCCGGCCGGCGGCTGTGCGAGGCCATGTTCACCAACGTTCCGTCGGCCAGCCGACAGGAACCGACGAACACGTCCTCGTCGACAGCCGAGTCCATCATCGCGCTGACCTCGATGATCGGGGAACCGCACAGGTAGGCGGCGAGATCGACGGCGTGGGTGCCCTGATGCAGCAGCGACCCGCCGCCGGCCAGGGCGGGATCGGCGCGCCAGGTGTCGTACGGGTACAGCCCCTTGCCCGCGCCGATGGCCATCTCGGCGTAGAACACGTCCCCGATCCGGCCCTCGGCGATGGCCTGGCGTGCGGCGATTGCCGAGGCCTTGTGCCGCAGGTGAAATCCGACACCCAGACACCGGTCCGCCGACTCCGCGGCCTGCAACATGGCCAGGCCGTCGGCGGTGCTCAGCGCCATCGGTTTCTCCACCAGGACGTGCTTGCCGGCTTCCAACGCGAGCATCGCCTGCTCGAAGTGCAGCGAGTTCGGCGAGGCGATATAGACGATGTCGACGTCGCCGCTGGCGAGCATCGCGGCGTAGTCGTCGTAGGCCGTACCGGCTGAGTGCTTGGCCACAAAATCCGCGGCCTTCGAGTGGCTGCGGCTCAGCACAGCTGAGAGATGGTTTCCGGCAAGCTTTTCCAGCGCTGGAGCGATGCTGATGTCGGCGAGCACCCCGGTGCCGACGAGGCCCCATCCGAGGCTCGCAGGGGCGGGGGTGTCAGAAGTTGTCATGACAGTGACGTTCTCACGGTGCGGGCCCCAATGCGCGACTGCTGCACGGATCCATATCAAGTGATATATTACCAACATCCCGCCCGATATTCGTTTGCTGGAGGGGCTGTGTCCATCGCCGAGCAGAGTTCGACGAGTTCGGCCGCGCGCGAACTGGAGTTGCGCCGCGAACTGGCCGCGGTGTACCGGTTGCTTGCCCACTTCGGGATGACCGATCTGATATTCACCCACGTATCGCTACGGCTGCCCGGAACGGGCGAACGGTTCCTGATCAACCCGTACGGGATGCTGTTCGACGAGATCACCGCATCTTCGCTGGCGGTCGTCGACATAGCCGGCGAGCCGGTCAGCCCCTCCGAGAACCGCGTCAATCCAGCTGGATTCGTCATCCACGGCGCCGTACACGCCGCCCGGCCGGACGCCCACTGCGTCGTGCACACCCACACCCGGGCCGGGTGCGCGGTCGCTGCCCAGCGCGGCGGACTCCTGCCGGTCAACCAGATGTCGATGGAGTTCTACAACCGGGTGGGTTACCACGACTACCGAGGCATCGCGTTCAACACCGCCGAGCGCGACTCGCTGGTGACCGACCTCGGTGACCACCACGCTCTGATCCTGCGTCACCATGGTTTGCTGACTGTCGGGCCCTCGGCGGCGCAGGCGTTCCTTCGGATGTTCTATCTGGAACGTGCCTGTGAGATCCAGGTCGCGGCACAGTCCGCCGGGGACCTGCACTTCCCGGAGCCGGAGGTCGCCGAGTACACCGCGCGCCAGTTCGCCGGCGAGACCACCGATGAATTCAGCGATCCCGACGCCCAGCAGTTGGCGTGGGCGGCCCTGCTGCGGTTGCTCGACCGGGTCGCGCCCGACTACCGGCGCTGACCGGGCACAGAGACCGCCCCCGCGGGGACGCACCCGTTGAGCACATCGACGATCGCTGCGACCGACTGGGAAACCAGCTGCGCCACCGAATCGGCCGAATACCACGCGACATGTGGTGTGATCACGGTATTGGGCGCGGTCAGCAGAGGATTGGTTGCCGCCGGCGGCTCGTCGGACAACACATCGAGTGCTGCTCCCGCCAGTCGGCCGCTGTGCAGCGCATCTGCGACAGCCTGCTCGTCGAGCAGCCCTCCGCGGGCGGCGTTCACCAGATAGGCACCCGGGCGCATGACCGACAGCGTCGACGCGTCGATCAGACCCGCCGTGTCTTCTGTCAGCGGGACGTGCAGACTGAGTACGTCACTGCCCGTGAGCAGTTCTTCTCTGGTGACGATGCGGACACCGTCGGCCTCCAACGAATCCCGGCAGTGCGCCAGGACCGCCATCCCCAGCGCGCGGGCCCGCTGCGCGACCGCGCGGGCGGTCCGGCCGTAGCCGTATAGACCCAGGACGGTGCCCGAGATCCGAACGGGGGGTCTGCCGGACGACTCCCAGGCTCCGCTTCGGACCGCACTGTCGAGCTGCGGAATGCCGCGCAACAGCAGACATATCGCCGCGATGGTGTGCTCGGCGACCTCGTCGGTGCAGTAGTCGACAGCCCGGGTCACCCAGATACCGCGACGGCGGGCCTCATCGACTGGCAGGTGGTCGGTGCCCGCCGAGGTCGCGATCAAGTGACGCAGGTCAGGCAGTGCGGCAAGTTGTTCGGCCGTCACAGCCGTCTCGGGCCCCACCAGTAGCGCCTCGATGCCACGCTCCGCCGGGATCGTGGCACTGACCAGGACCTCGGCCTCGATCCCTGCGTCATCGAGCCCGGCCTCCAGCGCGTGGGCGGACACGAACGGGTCGGCGACCGCCAACACGGTTCTCATCGGATCCGGCCCACGATGCCGCGCACCGAATCGGTTTGTCCGATCGCCGCCATCACGGCTGGGTCCAGCACCGCTTCGAGGGCAAGACCATCGGTCAGCGCGGTCAGGTGAAGCGCGGCGGTCGCGATGTCCAGATCGGCGGGCAACGTTCCTTCCGACACCGCCGACGTCATCGTCCGGCCAACCAGTGCGCGCCATCTCGACAGCAGCTCGGAAATCTGGGCCCGGGTGGACTCCGATGCGGTGCCGTCGGCATAGAAGAAGAGGAACACCCGGGTCATGGCCAGCCGGCGTTCGTCCAGCGGCAGCACCGAGTCGGTCAGTGCGTGCAGCTTCTCCAGAGCCGAGGTGTCCGGATCGTCCATGATCGCGGCATAGGTGGCGTGTTGAAGCTCGCTGGCTCGTGATAGACCTGCGTGCAACAGGTCTCGGCGGCAGTCGAAGTAGTGGTGAACCACGCCGATCGACCAACCGGCTTCCTCGGCGACCGCCCTGGTGGTCACCGAACCCACCCCGTGGCGGGCCGCCAGCGCCAGGACAGCGTCTGCGAGTTGACGGCGGCGGTCTTCGTGAACCACGACCTTGGGCACCAACCACTCCTCTTGAGTCTCGTCGAGCCTAGCGCCTGGCTGTTTCCGGCACGACGTCAGCGATCTGTCCCACGCCGGGCGACGGTGAACGTCCACAGCCTCTAGCGTGATCAGAGGACCGAGCACAACAACACCATCCCCGCACGGAGGTCGAGCACATGCCCGTCGGACCGGTCGACGCGACCCGTACGCCCCGCTTCGCCGGGCCGGCTACCTTCGCCCGGTTGCCACGCCTCGACCAGGTGCCGTCGGCCGACGTGGCGATTGTGGGCGTGCCGTTCGATTCCGGGGTGTCCTACCGTCCCGGCGCGCGGTTCGGACCGTCGCACGTGCGGGAGAGCTCACGGCTGCTGCGGCCGTACCACCCCGGGTTGGACGTTTCGCCGTTCGAGACGGTCCAGGTGGCCGATGCCGGTGACCTCGCAGCGAATCCGTTCAGCATCGCCGAGGCCATCGAAGCCATCGAAGGCGGGGCGCGAAGCCTCACCACCGGCGGCACCAAGCTGGTGACGATCGGCGGTGACCACACCATCGCACTACCACTGTTGCGCGCTGCGACAGCGCAGTACGGCCCGGTCGCGCTGGTGCATTTCGATGCCCATCTCGACACCTGGGACACCTATTTCGGCGCCGCCTACACCCACGGCACACCGTTCCGCCGAGCGGTCGAGGAGGGGCTGTTGGACACCGAGGCGCTCTCGCACGTCGGGATCCGGGGCCCGCTCTACGGCAAGAAGGACCTCGACGAGGACCGCCGGTTCGGCTTCGGCATCGTCACCTCTGCCGACGTCTACCATCAGGGCGTGCGGGAGGTCGTCGACAAACTGCGCACCCGACTGGGCTCCCGTCCGGTGTACGTGTCGGTCGACATAGACGTCCTCGACCCCGCGCACGCCCCCGGAACCGGCACACCCGAGGCGGGCGGCATGACCAGCCGCGAGTTGCTGGAGATCCTGCGGGGCCTGCGCGGGCTGAATCTCGTCGGCGCCGACGTCGTCGAGGTGGCCCCAGCCTACGACCACGCCGAGATCACCGGCATCGCCGCCGCCCACGTCGCCTACGATCTGGTGTCCCTGCTGGCCCTGGGTAGCTCGGGCTGAGCGGCCGGCTCGGCCGGGCCGCCCGCTGACCCCGGCACGTTTGGCCCCCGGCGGCGCCGGGAATCCGTGGTACCGGCAACGACGACAGGATGTGCAGTGCCCGAACCGACCAGCGCCGAGTCCAAGTGGTTGTCCAGATCTGCGGCGCAGACGCGCGGCTCGGACACCGATGAGGTCCGGTTCCACTACGACATCTCCAACGACTTCTTCAAGTTGTGGCAGGACCCCTCCCAGACGTACAGCTGCGCGTATTTCGAGCGCCCCGACATGACCCTGGAAGAGGCGCAGCTGGCCAAGGTCGACCTGTCCCTGGGCAAGCTCGGGCTGCAGCCGGGCATGACCCTGGTCGACATCGGCTGCGGGTGGGGCTCGACGATCATGCGCGCCGTGGAGAGGTACGACGTCAACGTCATCGGTCTGACGCTGTCGCAGAACCAGAAGCGCCACATCGAGGAGAACCGGTTCGCGAGGTCGGACAGCACGCGCCGGCTGGAGGTGCGGCTGCAGCCGTGGGAGGAGTTCGACGAGCCCGTCGACCGGGTGGTGTCGATCGGGGCGTTCGAGCACTTCGGGTTCAACAAGTACGACGATTACTTCACGAAGACGTTCGACCTGATGCCCGATGACGGCGTGCAGTTGCTGCACACGATCATCATTCCCAGCGATGAGGAGATCAAGGCCAAGAAACTGCCGTTGACGATGTCCAACGTCCGGTTCATCAAGTTCATCATGGACGAGATCTATCCGGGTGGCCGTTTGCCGCTGGCGGCGCAGGTGGAAGACAGCGCGGTGCGGGCCGGATACACCGTGACGCGGCGCCAGCACCTTCAACCGCATTATGCGAGAACTCTCGACACCTGGGCCGCTAACCTCGAATCGGAGAGAGATGAGGCGATAGCGATCACCAGCGAAGAGATCTACGAGCGGTTCCTGAAGTACCTGAAGGGCTGCGCGGACCTGTTCCGCGGCGGCTACACCGACGTATGTCAGTTCACGTTGGAGAAGGCTGACACGGCCTGACGCTCGCCGGGCACACCATGGGAGGAGTGGTGATGACGGAAAACGGGTCGGGGGGCTCGACGAAACTGGAGCCGAACTACGCCGACGCACAGGCCCACTACGACCTGTCCAACGATTTCTTCGCGCTGTTCCAGGATCCGTCGCGCACGTACAGTTCCGCGTTCTACGAGCGTGACGACATGTCGCTGGAGCAGGCTCAGCTCGCGAAGATCGATCTGGCGCTGGGCAAACTCGACCTCGAAGCGGGGATGACGCTGCTCGACGTCGGCTGCGGCTGGGGTTCGGTGATGAGTCGGGCAGTGCAGCGCCATGACGTCGACGTGGTCGGGCTGACGCTGAGCCGCAATCAGCGCGCGCTGGGCCAGCAGCTGCTCGACCAGCTCGACACCACGCGTTCGCGGCGCATCCTGCTGCAGGGCTGGGAGGAGTTCGACCAGCCGGTGGACCGGATCGTCAGCATCGAGGCGTTCGAGGCGTTCCCCAAGGACCGCTACGAGGCGTTCTTCGCCACGTGCGACCGGGTGATGCCCGCCGACGGCCGCATGGTGTTGCAGACGATCTTGGGGCATCCGCTCAAGCGGTGGCCCGAGATGGGCATCCCGATCAAGATGTCGGACCTGAAGTTCATGCGGTTCATCGCCAAGGAGATCTTCCCCGGCGGCGCGGTGCCGTGCGACGAGGACGTCATCGACTACTCGGGCCGCGCCGGGTTCACGGTGGCCGACATCGACTACCTCACACCCCACTACGTGCGGACGCTGAACACCTGGGCGAGCGCGCTGGAGGCCAACCGGGACCGGGCGGTGGCGGTGACGTCGGTGCAGGTCTACGACCGCTACATGCGCTACCTGCTGGGGTGCGCGGACTTCTTCGAGCGCGGCATCAGTGAGGTCGCGCAGTTCACGCTCGTCAAGGGCTGACCCGCGGGCCGGCGCTTCGGTCGGCGTGACACCTGCGGCGCAGTGGGTATGCACCCCACATGAGTGATTCCGGATTGGTCGTGATCGGCAGTGGCCCCGCCGGAGTGGCCGCCGCCGAGGCCTACCGCAACCGTAGACCCCGGTCGCCGGTGCGGATTCTCAGTGCCGACCGGCGCCGGCCCTATGCCAGGCCGCCGCTGAGCAAGGAGTTCCTGCGCGGCAAGACCGACGACACCGACCTGCATCCCGAGCAGTGGTTCCGGGAGCGCGACATCCAGCTCGCACTCGGCTCCCGGGTACAGGGTTTCGACCCGCAGGAGCGGGTCGTCACCGTCGACGGCGAACCGTACGGCTACGACGCCCTGATCTTCGCGACGGGCGCCGCCCCGGTGCCGCTGCCGGTTCCCGGCGGCGAGCACGCGCTGGCGCTGCGTTCACTCGACGACGCCGAGCGGTTGCGTGACGCCGCGTCGCAGGCCGCCACCGCCGTGGTGATCGGCGCCGGTTTCATCGGCTGTGAGGCCGCCGCTTCACTTGCGCTGCGGGGCCTTTCGGTGACGCTGGTGGCACCGGAGCAGGTGCCCCAGCAGAACCGGCTCGGTGTCGACGCCGGCCGACGGCTGGCCGGGCTCGTCGAAGGTTCGGGCGCGCGCTGGCTGGGCGGGGTCAACGTCGTGCGCCTCGAGGAGGCGCTGGTGCACCTCGACAACGGCGATGCGCTGCCCGCGGACCTGATCCTGGCCGCCACCGGCGTGACACCCGACAGCGAGCTCGCCGCGGTGGCGGGGTTGCCCACCCAGGATTCACGCATCGTCGCCGACGAGGACATGAGCACCGCCGTGGAGCATGTCTACGCTGCCGGTGACGTCGCGCTGGCCTTCAACGTCGGGGCGGGCCGGCGACTTCCCGTCGAGCACTGGCAGGACGCCGAGGGGCAGGGTGAGGTGGCCGGCGCGACCGCCGCCGGTGACGATGCCGCGTGGTCGGAGGTCCCGGGCTTCTGGACGACGATCGGTGACACCACCGTCAAGTATCACGCCTGGGGTGACGGCTACCAGGATGCCCACCTTGTCGACCGGCCCGGCGGTTTCACCGTCTGGTACGAGTCGCAGGGAGCTGCCGTCGCGGTGCTGACCTGCAACGCCGACGACGACTACGAGCAGGGCGGTGAGTTGATCAAGGCCGGTAAACCGGCCCCGGTGCACTAGCGTTCGGGCACCGGGCGTAGACCGCGCCCACAGCGGGTAAGTAGTTGCCATGGGCACCCCTCCGGCGGTGCTGTTCGATGTGGACGGCACCTTGGTCGATTCCAACTATCTGCACGTCTACGCGTGGCAGCGGGCCTTTCACGAGGCCGGTGTGCCGATGGAGACCTGGCGGGTGCACCGCAGCATCGGGATGGACGGCACCACGCTGGTGAGCGATCTGCTCGAGCAGGCCGGCCGAGACCCCGACGAGAACCTCGTGTCGCGCCTCAAGGATGCGCACAGCGAGTACTACCAGCGCAACGGGTCGCTGCTGGAACCGCTGCCCGGGGCCCGCGAGTTGCTCCGGCGGGTCGCCGACCTGGGGTTGCAGGTGGTGCTGGCGACCTCGGCTCCACCGGATGAGCTGGAGGTGCTGCGCAAGGTCCTCGACTGCGATGCCGTGATCGCCGCGATCACCTCGGCCGCGGATGTGGACACCGCCAAACCCGAGCCCGACATCGTGCAGGTGGCGCTGGACCGGGTCGGGGTCACGGCGCAGCAGGCGGTGTTCGTCGGTGACGCGGTGTGGGACGCCGAGGCGTGCGCCCGCGTGCAGGTGCCCAGCATCGCTGTGCTCAGCGGCGGTTTCGGCCGTGACGAACTGCGGATCGCCGGAGCCGGCGAGGTTTTCGAGAATCCCCGTGAGCTGCTCGACCACCTTGAGCACACCTCGATCGGCAAGCTCACCGGCCGCGCCTGACATGAGAGCCGGGGCCCGCTCCCACCCAGACCGTGGGTCGGCTCACAGAGACTCGGTGTTTAGCCGAATGTGTTCAGCGGGCATATATCTGGCAAGCGAATCACAAATCCGGTTCGCGAACCCTGAATTCGTGGAGGTACACGATGGCTGAGAACAGCACTGGTCCCGAGGAAGGCATCAAGGGCGTTGTCGAGGACGTGAAGGGCAAGGCCAAGGAAGCGGTCGGAACCGTCACCGGTCGCGACGACATGATCCGTGAGGGTAAGGCCCAGCAGGACAAGGCCGAGGCTCACCGCGATGCCGCCGAGAAGGAGGCCGAAGCCGACGCCGCCCGCGGTGCCGCGAAGGCCGCCGAGAAGCGCGAGCAGGCCTACCAGCAATAAGTTCTCCACCTTCGGAAGGCCCGGCCATCAGGCCGGGCCTTTCGTGTTGGGTGACCGGCCACCGGCGCGGCCCTCACATCCGGTCGGCGTCGGTGGCGCCGGGGTGCCGGGCGACGGCTTCGGCGATGGCCACGATCTCGGGGGACTGTTCGGTCAGCGGCACCCAGCCGCCGCCGTGCCGGTGCGCCCGCGCCAGCAGGAATGCCCAGCCGCGCAACAGGTCCACCCCGGCCCAGTCCGGGATGGTGCCGGTTTCCCGGTAGGCAGTGCGCAGCGGTTCGATCACCGTGCCCAGGTACTGCGGGTCCCCGGCCAGCCGCGCGTACCCGTTGTAGCGGTGCGCCCAGCTGATGTAGTCCGCGTCGTTCATGGCCACCCGGTATGGGCCGCGGCACCGCTGTAGCGGGCGAGTTGTTCGGTGAGCTCGCGCGCGTAGCCGAGTTGCCTGCTCAGCGAGGCGCATGCCGCGGTGGCGCGGCGGTGACACCCCGCCAGGTACTCACCGGCTCGGGCGCGGTCGTCGTCACCGGCGCCGGCGTCGGCCAGCACATCCAAAGCGCCGAGCAGTTCCCGCATTTCGTCGAGGGTGAACCCGAGCGGCTTCATCCGCCGGATCGCGACGAGCCGGCCGACGTCGGTCTCGGTGTAGAGCCGGAACCCGCCTGCCGAGCGCGCCGAGGGAACCACCAGGCCGACGTCCTCGTAGTGCCTGATGGTCTTGATGGACAGTTCGGTGCGCGCCGACACCTCACCGATCTGCCACAGCTGCGGCTCGCTCACGACCCTAGTGGGCGCCGGTGAGCTGCCCGGACAGCCGCGCGTGCCGCTCGGCGCTGCTGTCGTTCATCCCGATGATGGTGACCGTCTTGCCTTTTGCCGCGTATCTGGTGGTGATCGCGTCGAGGGTGGCCACGGTGGAGGCGTCCCAGATGTGGGCGTCGCTCATGTCGATGACGACGTTGGCGGGGTCGCCGACGTAGTCGAATTGGTACACCAGGTCGTTGCTGGAGGCGAAGAACAACTCGCCCCTGACCGCGTACACGCGGGTGTCCGGGTCGGAGTCGGCGATCGTGACGACATCGGTGAAGTGGGCGACCCGGCGGGCGAACAGCACCATCGCGGTGAGAGTCCCGACGGCGACACCGTAGGCGAGGTTGTGGGTGGCCACGGTGACGGCGACGGTCGCCAGCATCACGAAGGTCTCGCTCTTGGGCATGCGCCGCAACGTCTTCGGGTTGATGCTGTGCCAGTCCAGGGTGGCCACCGAGACCATGATCATCACCGCGACCAGGGCCGCCATCGGGATCTGGGCAACCATGTCGCCGAGGCCGACGACCAGGCCGAGCAGGAACACGCCGGCCAGGAAGGTCGAGATCCGGGTGCGGGCCCCGCTGACCTTGACGTTGATCATGGTCTGCCCGATCATCGCGCAACCGCCCATGCCGCCGAAGAATCCGGTGACGACGTTGGCCACGCCCTGCCCGACGGCTTCGCGGGACTTGTTGGAGTGGGTGTCGGTGATGTCGTCGACGAGCTTGGCGGTCATCAGTGACTCCAGCAGCCCGACCACGGCCATCGCCAGCGCGTAGGGGGCGATGATCCGCAGGGTGTCCATCGTCAGCGGCACGTCGGGGATGAGCAGCGAGGGCAGGTTGGACGGCAGCTTGCCCTCGTCGCCGACGTCGGGGACGTTCCAGCCGGTCAGGACGGTGGCCGCGGTCAGCACGGCGATGGCCACCAGCGGGGCGGGGATGGCGGTGGTCAGCTTGGGCAGCCCGACGATCACCAGGATGCCGAGGGCCACCATCGGGTAGACCAGCCAGGGCACACCCAGCAGGTGCGGCACCTGGGACAGGAAGATCAGGATGGCCAGCGCGTTGACGAAGCCGACCATGACGCTGCGCGGCACGAACCGCATCACCTTGGCCACCCCGAGCGCGCCGAACGCCAGCTGGATCACCCCGGCCAGGATCACCGCGGCGATCAGGTAGTCGAGCCCGTGGCTTGCCACCAGCGGGGCGATCACCAGTGCCACGGCCCCGGTGGCGGCCGAGATCATGGCCGGCCGGCCGCCGACGATGGCGATGGTGACGGCCATCGTGAACGAGGCGAACAGTCCGACGCGGGGGTCGACGCCGGCGATGATGGAGAACGAGATCGCCTCGGGGACGAGCGCCAGCGCCACCACCAGACCGGCGAGCGCCTCGGTGCGCAGCCGGCGCGGTGAGCGCAGTGCGGCGAGCACCGACTGCTCGCGTTGCGGAGTCACCTGGCTCTGCTGCGTTTCCAACACGGCTCCCTTCGCGTGACGCACGCATGGTCGTGGCGCGCGTCATTGCGCGAAAAGTGTTGCGTGATCGCTGGATTGACGTGGCCGATCAGGCCGTCAACATGGCCGGCGCGACTGGCGGCGCCGACGGTCGGCAACTCTACCCCGACCGGAGGGTTGCGGCCCAATTTCGTGCCGTGCGTCACCCTCACCCGGTGTTGAGACTGCGCCCACGGCGGGGGATTCGCGTGGGATCCCGCCGTGGGCGCAGTCTCGGTGTGGTCAGCCGGCGAGCGCCTCGGTGGCCGGGCCGAGGTCGAGGAACTGGGTCTCGCCGCTGGCGTCGTCGAGCCCGTCGTTGTCGGTGACGATGTAGAGGTTGCCGTTGCCGGCGATCGCGAAGCCTTCGACCTTCTCCTGCACATAGCCGTTGGTCGCCTGCAGGTCCGGCAACAGGTTGCGCGCCAATGTCTTCGGCAGCACCTGCGGCGCGTCGGTGGCCGAGCTCACCCCGGAGTCCTCGGGCAGGGCGACCCGGTAGATCGCCTTGACCTGCGCATCGGGGCCGTTGAGCTTGTCGCGTTCGAGCACCAGCAGCGATCCGTCGTGGACGGCGATCTCGGACAGCCCGATCCAGTCGCCCTCGGTGTCGGTGGTGTCGAGCTGGTAGCCGAACCACTGCCAGGAGTCGCCGTCGGGCGTGTAGCGGCCGAGGCGGACCACCCCCGGCGGGTCGGTGTCGAGTTCGCGCTGCAGCGCCACCCAGATCTCCTCGCCGTCGACAGCCACCCCTTCGATGCCCTGGCCGCCCAGTGCGGCGGCGATGTCGGACGGCAGCGTCACCCGGTTCTCGATGCCGCCGTCGGCGGCGACGGTGACCAGCTCGTTGCCGGGCCCCTCCTCGCCCTCGACGCCGAGCACATAGCCGCCGTCCGGGCGGGCCGAGACGCCTTCGACGTCGAGGGTGACGGCCTCGCCGTTGTCGGTGACCGGCAGCTCGGTGTCGATCAGCGCGGGCGTGGAGGTCAGGTCGATGCCCAGCACCCGCGCCGGCCCGTACGCACTGTCGGTCGCGGTGACCAGCCGGTTCTCGTCGGCGGGGTCGGCCGACAGCGCGCCGAGCGCGCCCCATCCGATCGGGGTGCCGTCGATGTCGCCGGACACGATCGACGGGAACATCGGTGATCCGCCGTCGGCGGCGTACTGCTCGCCGAATCCGTAGATGTTCAGCGAGGCACGTACCCGCGCCTCGGCGTCGTCGGCCTCCGAGGCGATCACCAGCAGGTTGCGCGACGGGACGGCCACGATGCCCTCGGGTCCCGGTGTGGTGGGCAGGATCTGGCGGAACTGCGGCGCGGTGACGTCGCTGACGTCGTAGACCGCCACGAAGTTGCTGCGTTCGGAGGCGACCAGTGCGGTGGGGGTGCCGTTGATCTCGGTGATGGCCAGGCCCTCGGGCTCGGGACCCTTGGAGTCGGCGCGGCCTTCGATGTGCAGACCGGTGCGGACGGCGAGCTGGGAGAACGAGTTGCCGGCATCCCAGACCGGCTCACCGCTGCCGGCGTCGAAGATCGTCCACCCGCGGGTGCCGCCCTTCCAGTCCCCCTCGTTGGCGGTGGCCACGTGGTCGTCGCCGATCCAGCCGATGGCGTCGGGTTCGCGCGGCGTGTCGGAGATCGAGCCGCTCTGGTCGATGGTGCCGTCCTCGGCGGTGTCGATGCCGTCGACGGATTCGGTTCCGGCGCTGAAGATGTTGGACACCTCGCCGGTGCGGCCGTCGATGATCGCGACCCCGTTATTCTCCTGCAGCGACAGCGCGACCTGGCCGCGCGAGTTGATGCTGACGTATTCGGGTTCGAGGTCCTCGGGGGTGTCCAGGCCGGCCGCGCGGGCGGCCTCGACGTCGAAGTCGACCCGGCGCGCCGCCCAGGCCGTCGGTTCCCCGGCGAGGTCGATCAGCTGCAGGAAGCCGGTCGGCGGCTGGGGCAGGTCGCCCTCCTCGCCGCCGGGCGGGGTGGCTTCCTCGTCGCGCTGGTTCTCCATGGCGATCGCCGCGAAGGACCCGTCCGGGCTGATGGCGATCGAGTCGGGCTGTCCGCCGAGGTCAATGCTGCTGACCGGGCTGCGGTCGCTGATGCGCACGATGTCGACGCGTCCGGACGGGTTGGCGAAATCGCCGCCGGTGGTGTCGATGACGACCAGCACGAAGTCGCCGACGGCGGCCACCGAGGTGGGCTGGTCGTCGGCGTGGCCGAGTTCTTCGAGCGACAGGGTGCCCAGTCCGTTCGGGCTGGCCGGGTCGGTGATGTCGACGAAGCCGATGCGCTTGCCGGCGGCGTCGGTGTAGATGACCGTGTTGCCGTCCGGGGTGACGGTGGAGATCTCGGCGACGGTCTCGGCGTCGATCGGATCGGCTTCGGGCCGGTTGAGATACACCGGGTAGGTCGCGGCGCGGTGATAGCGCTGCGCCGGGGGCAGATCGAAGTCGATCGGCGAGGTGGCACGCGGGGTGTCGGGGGCCGGCGTGGCCGACGTGTCGTCCTGGTTGTCGGAGGAACAGCCGACCACCAGCAGTGCTGTGATCGTGGCCGCCGTCGCCGCCCGTGCAAGATTGCGCGTGGTCACGCGTCACACCCCTCTTCGGTCGTCTGGTGGGTCGAGCCACCCTTGCGCGGGCAGGTGAGCCCGCGGCGGTCAGTCGGTGAACGTCAGGCAACGGGTTGGTGTCCGCTTTCGTCGCCGTCAAATATCGATCGGCGCCGAACCGGCACTGTTCCACCCGACACTTCGAACATATGATCGAAGAGTGGGTGATCTGCAGGGCATCGGGCATGGCGGCCAGCCGACGCCGGTGGTCTTCCGCGCGGTCGATCCGCCGCAGCGGGTCCTGGTGGATCTGGTCTCGCTGTTCCCCCGGGAACCGCACAGCCGCGGCAGGTATCACCCGTTCGGCCTGCAGATGCACAAGGTGGTGTCCGGCGAGCTGACCCGTTGGGGCATCTGCGAACAGGGCCAATGGTGGGGGCTGGTCACCTATCCGGTCGGGCACGGACCCGAGAACGACCTCGTCACGCACTGGGTCCCGGCGTGGATGTTGAAGAAGGCCTGACACTGCGCCGGCGCGGCGGGTGGCTGAAGACAGCGCACGTCGGGGCGTTTTCCGCTACCGTCGCCGACGATGTTCCAGCGCAGCGGTGGGCGCTGAGGAGAGGGAGGGATTCGGGTGTCGGCGTCCAGTCCGTCGCAGGGCCTGCGGGAGCGAAAGAAGATGCAGACCCGGCTGGCGATCCGCCGGGAGGCGTTTCGGCTGTTCGAGCGGCAGGGCTATGCCGACACCACCGTCGAGCAGATCGCCGCCGCCGCCGAGGTCTCGCCGCGGACCTTCTACCGCTACTTCGGCATCAAGGAAGCGGTGCTGCTCTCGGACGACAAGATCACCCCGATCGTGGAGGCCTTTGCCGCCGCTCCCCGCGAGCTGAGCTACGTCGAGGCCTACCGGTATGCGGTCAGCTCCGTGTACAACTCGCTGACGCCGGAGGAGCGCGAGGACACCGTCATCGGCGAGCAGTTCACCTACCAGGTTCCCGAACTGCGCGGCCACCTCTACGTCGCGTACCTGACCCTGGCCGACCTCATCGCCGACGCGCTGACGCGCCGTCCCGACTGCCCGGCCGGCGACCTGGACCGCCGGGTGGTGGCCGGGGCGATCGTCGGGGTGTTGATGACCACCGCGCACGACACTCCGCTGCCGGATGCCGAACTGACGCGTGCGCTCTCGGTTCTCGCGACCCGGCTGAGCTGAGGCAGTGGGCATCAGATTTCCGCTGTGGCGGTGGTTCCAGGGTGCTGCAGGCGAGATCGACCTCACGGTTGCGGACCGCGCCGGGAACACGGGGGTCAACCGCCCTGCGGTTGTTCTCAGCACGAGGGGTGCGAAGAGGTGCCCGAGTGGCACCGTCGCCGACGGTAGGTTTGAGCGTCGCGGGCGCTGCCATGGTGCCCTCACCCCGCGGCTGCGCTGTCGGTGCGGTGGCCTATCTTGGACCGTCCGGCAACGACGGAGACGCATCGAGGAGCCCACGTGGACGATTCCCCCGGCAGCCCTGCGCTGTCGGCCGCTGAGCTGCTCGAACACAACCGTGACCTGCAAGGTTCCCGTGCGATCCGGTTGCTGGCCACCAACAACCTGGGGCTGTACGCGACGCTGATGGAACGGCACCTGGCCGACGGTGCGGTCGCCGAGACCGAGCTGGTGGTGCGTGTCGAGCGCGACCTCGACGAGCTGGGGCACCCGGACGGGCAGTCCGGTCTGGCGCTGATCAAGTCGTGGGCCAGTCAGGGCTGGCTGCACCGCATCGTCGACGAGCGCAGCGACCAGAACGTCTGCTACCTGACCCAGGACGCGCGCCGCGCGCTGGACTTCGTGCGCGGCATGCGGCGCAACGACACCATCGCCACCGGCGGCTCGATCCAGGGCATCGCCGCACGCCTCAAGCAGGTCGCGGTGCGCGTCGACGACGACCCGGCACGCATCCGCAAGCACATCGAAGCCCAGATCGCCGCGCTGCAGGACGACCTCGACGCACTCGAGGGCGCCGAGGGCGGTGCCCGGCCCGAACCCGACCTCACCGACTGCTACGACGAGGCCCGCGCCATCGCGCTGCAGATGGAACGCCTGATCACCGACATCGGGCAGTACGGCACGATGATCGAGCAGGCCACCGCAGCCCTGGACGAGCCGATCGACACCAACACCGAATACCGCGACCGCCAGCGCCGGATGTACGCCGACTATCAGGCCGCGTGGGACTCGCAGGGCCGCGACAGCCACCGGGCGTTCCTGCGCATGATCAACGACCCCGACCAGCGCGCCGAGTTCGAAGCCGACGTCGCCGCGGTGGCCGGGGCGCTGCCCGCGCTGGACCCGGCGCTGCGCAAGGTGATGGCCGGATTCTTCGAACTGGTCGGCCACCAGATCGACGAGGTCGAGCGCATCCAGCAGCGCTGCGCGCAACGGGTCAAGCGGTTCACCGCGTTCGGCACACTCGAGCAGAGCCGCGGGGTCGCCCGCCAGCTCAACGAGGCCCTCGCCGCGGCGCGGGCACTGCTCAAGACGTCGCTGACCGACTCCCGCCTGGACCTCGACGTTCCGCTGGCCCGCCACGCCATCAGCTCGGTCGGGGCGCTGAGCTTCAAGATCGGTGACCTGTCGGCCCCCCGGCCGGCGCGGCCCGCCGACGGTCAGGTCGACCTGGCCGGTTTCGCCGCGTTGAGCACCCAGGTCGACGCGCCGGCGATGTCGGAGATGCTCAACACCGCGCTGCGTTCGGGGCCGGTGTCGCTGCCCGGCGCTGTCGGCATGCTCGAGAGCGCCTACCTCGGCCACGTCATCGTGCTGTGGTCCTGGGCGCTCAAACAGCCTGCAGCCGAGAATGTGTCGGAGTCGGCCACGGTGCGGTTCCGCTCGCTGGACGGCCGGGACCGCGAGATCGCCGTGCCGCAACTGATGTTCACCGAACCGATCACCACCGTCGTGGGAGCCCAGACATGAGCACCGACCAGTCCGTCGGCACCGAGTCCATTGACTACAGGTCCATCGAGTACAAGTCCATCGAATACAAGGGGTTTTCCGACCTTCCCCAGGTCGACCAGAACGCCCGTCCCCCGCAGCAGCGCCGGCCCCGGTTCGACGGTGACGTCTCCGAGCTGCCCGACCGCGCCTGCTGGGCGCTGCAGCATCTGCTGACCCGCCGCCACGTCAGCGCCGAGGCCGACGCCGACATCTATGCCTGGGTGTTGGAGTACCGCACCCAGCTGGCGGTGCGGCTGTCCGAGCTGGACCTGATCCTGCGGGTGGTCGACGGCACGGACGTGGCGTTCGTCGAGCAGGCCCGCTACGAGTCGGCCAAGGGCATCAAGCTGTTGCGCCGCGAACCGCTGGGCACCTACGACTCCATCCTGGCGCTGCACCTGGCCCAGATGATGCGCGCCGCGGGCGGGCAGCGGGTGCTGATCAGCCGCGACGAGATGCACGGCCTGTTCTCCGGCGTGCTCAACGACACCGACCGCGACGCGGTCACGTTCACCGCCCGTATCGACGGCGCGATCGCCCGGCTGACCGGGCTGGAGATCCTGCGCCGCAGCCGCGACGACGAGGACAGCTACACCATCAGCCCGGTGATCACCGCGATCATGACCGCCTCGGTGATCACCGAGCTGCAGCAGCAGTTCGAGTCGCTGGCGCGCGGCGGCGCCCCGGCCGAGGACTCCGGAGAGGTCGAGCTCGATGACTGAACAGTTCCATCTGTCCCGGCTCCAGGTCATCAACTGGGGTGTGTTCGACGGCTACCACAGCATTCCGTTCAGCTCGGGCGGCGCGTTGATCGCCGGGGCCTCGGGAAGCGGGAAATCCTCTCTACTGGATGCGATTTCGCTGGGCTTTCTGCCGTTCAACCGGCGCAACTTCAACGCCTCGGGCGACAACACCGCGGCCGGGTCGAGCGCGGGGCGGCGCACGGTCGACAAGTACGTGCGCGGCGCCTGGGGGCAGCGCAGCGACGGCGGCACCAGCCGGGTGATGTATCTGCGCGGGGACGGCACCGCGTGGTCGGCGATCGCGGTCACCTACACCGGCGACAGCGGCCGCACCGTCACCGGGCTGGTACTCAAGTGGCTGACCGGTGAGTCCCGCTCGGATTCGTCGAGCCGGTTCGTCCTCGGCGACGGTGACCTCGACATCGAGGACATCTGCAACCGCTGGGCGGCAGGACGTTTCGACACCGCGGTGTTCAAGGACGTCCGGGGCGAGCGCAGCGACGGGAAAGGTGAGGGCTGGCGGTTCACCACGAAGGTGGAGTCGCAGTACCTGGCCCAGTTGTACGCCACCATCGGTATCCGGGCCTCGGATGCCGCCCAGCAGCTGCTGGGCAAGGCGAAGTCGCTGAAGAGCGTCGGCGGGCTCGAGCAGTTCGTCCGCGAGTTCATGCTCGACGAACCGGACAGCCTGGCCCGGCTGCCCGAGGCCCTCAAGCAGATCGACCCGCTGGTGGAGGCGCGCGAACTGCTGGCCGTCGCGCAGCGTAAACGCAAGATCCTCGGCGACATCGAGAAGATCCAGCAGCGCTACGTCTCCGAGTCCTCCGATCTGGGCATCATCGACCTGGTGGACGCGCCGATGGTCCGGGCGTTCACCGATCATGTCCGGCTGGCCCAGTGCCCGGCCCAGATCGCCTCGCTGGACACCGCGATCGACCAGCTCGACACCGAGGACGAGGACGTCACCCGCTCGCTGAATCTGGCGAAGGCCGAGGCGGATTCGATCAATGCCCAGATCAGCGGGTCGAGTGCGAGCATCGGTCCGCTGCAGTCGCAGGTCGCGGCCGCCGAGGCCGAGGCCGAACAGGTGTCGCGCCGGCGCGGCGCCTACGAGGACCTGCTGGCCACCCAGGGCCTGGAGGTGCCGGCCACCGCTGAGCAGTTCTGGAACCTGCGTGCGGAACTGCTCGGCAAGGCCACCGAACTGCTGGCCCGGGTGGAGCGCAACCGGGAGGCCTCCACCGACGCCGAGTACACCCAGAAGGCCGCCCGGATGACCCGTGACGACGCGGCCAAGGAGCTGCGCCGGGTCGAGCAGGTGGGTTCGGCGCTGCCGGAGTTCGCGCTGACCATGCGCGAGCAGGTTTGCGCGGCAATCGGCGTCGAGACCGCCGCGCTGCCCTACGTCGCCGAGCTGATGGATCTGCGCGCCGATCAGACCCGATGGCGGGTGGCGGTGGAGAAGGTGCTGCGCGGGGTCGGGCTGCGGCTGCTGGTGCCCGACGAGCACTGGGCGGCGGTGCTGCGGTTCGTCAACGAGACCAACATGCGCGGCCGGCTGGCGCTGCACCACGTGCGGGAACGCTCGCTGGGTGCCGAGCCCGGCGAGCTGGAGCCGAACACCCTGGCCGGCAAGCTGTTCGTCGTCGACCCGGCGCACCCGTGCGCCGCCGAGGCCGTCGACGTCGTCGCCTCGGCCGGCGACCACGTGTGCGTCGACACCCCCGACGTGTTCGCGCGGTTCCGCCGTGCGGTCACCGACACCGGCTTGTACAAGGACTCCGACCGGCTGGCCGTCAAGGACGACCGGCGCCCGCTCCGACAGGCGGAGTATCTGTTCCAGGGCGACGTGTCGGCCAAGATCAACGCGCTGACAGTGGATCTGGCCGCAGCCGAGGAGGCTTATCAGAGCGCCCGGCGCGTCGCCGACGACATCGCCGCCCAGCGTCAGCGGTGGCGCGACGGCGCCGCGGCGGCCAAGGCGAACTGCGAGCAGTTCGGTCAGTGGAGCCACATCGACTCCGAGACCGCCGACGGGCACGCCGACCGGCTGCGCGAGCAGTATGAGTTGCTGCTGGCCGACCATCCCGACATCGAGGCGCTCAACGCCCGCGCCGACGAATGCTGGTCGCAGATCCAGAAGTTGATGACCCGCCGGGGGGCCATCCAGACCCGCCGCGACGACCTGGACTCGCGGCGCACCCGGTTGTTGGAGCTCTCCGAGCGGCTCTCGCCGGCGTTCGTCTCGGATCCGCTGACCGACCTGCTGCGCCGCTACACCGCGACCGTGCCGGTGCCGCTGGAGCTGCTGGAACCCGAACCGCACCGGGAGGCGTTGTTCGCCGCGATCAAGCGGGAGCGTGAGCAGCTGCGGGAGAGCCGCCGACGTTCCTATGACGAGCTGGCGCGCATCCTGAACACATTCGACACCACGTTCCCGGATGCCGTGCCGAACGACTCCGATGACTTCGACGAACGGGTGCACGACTATGTGGCGTTGTGCCGTCACATCGACGAGCGGGAGTTGCCCGAGGCCTACGAGCGGATGATGCGGCTGGTCACCGAGCAGGCCCCGGACGCGATCCTGACGTTGCACCGGGTGGCCGAGCAGGAGGCGCGGCGCATCAGTGACCAGATCGACCGGGTGAACACCGGTCTGGGGGCCGTCGAGTTCAACAGCGGTACCCGGTTGACGTTGCGGGCCACTCCGCGGGCGCTGGCGGCGGTCTCCGAGCTGACCGAGATCGTGCGGGCCATCTCGCGGCGCATCGCCGAGGTCGGGCTGGGCGACAAGCAGGCGATCCTCGACCAGTACGCCGACATCCTGCGGCTGCGCAACCGGTTGGCCTCGTCCGCGCCGGAGGACCGGGCCTGGACCCGCGATGCCCTCGACGTGCGCAACCGGTTCACCTTCGACTGCGCCGAGTGGGACGTCGCCTCCGGGGAGCTGATCCGCACGCACAGCAACGCCGGCGACAATTCCGGTGGTGAGCAGGAGAAGCTGATGGCGTTCTGTCTGGCCGGCGCGCTGAGCTTCAACCTTGCGGCGCCCGGATACGCGGGAACAGACGAAGCCAACCGGCCGGTGTTCGCGCAGCTGATGCTCGACGAGGCGTTCTCGAAGTCGGATCCGCAGTTCGCCCAGCAGGCGCTACAGGCGTTCCGCAAGTTCGGGTTCCAGTTGGTGATCGTCGCCACGGTGCAGAACGCGACGACGATCCAGCCCTACATCGACAGCGTGGTGATGGTGTCCAAGACCGAGGGCCGCAACGCGCGGCCGGTGGCGTCGGTGGCGACCCGCTCGATCTCGGAGTTCGCGGAGCTGCGCCGCGAGCTGAGTGTGGCCGGCGGCCGCGTCGCGGCCGGGGTGTGACCCGCACGCCGAGCGCGCCGACCGCCGATGACCGAAAATGACCCCATGAGCAGTTCCGAGTTGAGCGATGTGGCCTGGGATCTGGTCGAGCATTGCCGGGCTGCCCTGAACCCCGCCGAGGCCAACACGGCCTTCACCCACCTCGGCGTCGGCGACTACAGCGAGGCGATGACGCTGGCCCTGTCGTCACTGACCCGCAACGGAGGTCCGCCGCTGCCGGCCGAGTTGGTGTCCCGGCTCACCCACGTGCAGCAGACCTACCACGTCGACCACGGCTTCGTGAACCTGCTCGCCGCGGCGCCGCGGGCGGGCTGACCGCGCCACCCCGCCGTCGCGGGGCGCACCACCGCGGTCACGGTACAAATGAGGCATGTCTCAGATCAGCGGGTTGACGTGGGGTGTCACGATCGGGCTGGTCGTGCTGCTGTTGGCGATAGATCTGATCCTCGCCGCGCTGCGCCCGCACCGGGTCGGGTTCAAGGAGGCCACCGCGTGGTCGGTGTTCTACATCCTGGTCGCCGTCGCGTTCGGGGTGTGGTTCACCGTGACCTACGGCGGCGGGCTGGGCACCGAGTACTTCGCCGGCTACATCGTCGAGAAGAGCCTCTCGGTGGACAACCTGTTCGTCTTCGTGATCATCATGGCGACGTTCGCGGTGCCCGAGGAGCATCAGCACAAGGTGCTGACCTTCGGCATCATCCTGGCGCTGATCATGCGGGCGATCTTCATCGCACTCGGCGCCACCCTGCTGGCGCTGTTCAGCTTCATGTTCCTGCTGTTCGGGCTGCTGCTGATCTGGACGGCCGTCCAGCTGTTCCGGCACCGCGACGAGGATCCCGACGTCGAGAACAACATCATGGTGCGTGCGACGCGGCGGTTCCTGCCGGTCACCGAGACCTACGACGGCGGCAAACTGCTCACCCGCGTCGACGGCCGGCGGATGGTCACGCCGATGATGGCGGTGCTGATCGCGATCGGCAGCGTCGACCTGCTGTTCGCGCTGGACTCGATTCCGGCGGTGTTCGGGATCACCCGTGAGCCGTTCATCGTGTTCGCGGCGAACGCGTTCGCGCTGCTGGGACTGCGGGCGCTGTTCTTCCTCGTCAAGGGCCTGCTGGACCGGCTGGTGTACCTGTCGACGGGGCTGTCGATCATCCTGGCGTTCATCGGCGTCAAGCTGGTGCTGCACTGGGCGCACGTCGACATCAACCCGAACATCCCCGAGGTGGACACCTACGTGAGTCTCGGCGTGATCGTGGTGATCCTGACGGTCGTGACCGTGGCCAGCCTGATCAAGACGCGCCAGGATCCGACCGCCAAGGCTCATCCGGGCTCGCTGCGCGCCACCCGCGACCCCGAGGACGAGTCCTGACGGCGGCACCGGGTTCGCCTACTCTGAGCGGCGGAATCGGGTAGCTCTGGCGGGGCCGGCGCCCCAGCCCGGGCTCTTTGAATTCTCGGTGAACGGTAAGCAGTGTCGGTTCGTTGTAGTGGATAGCCCGAGAGCAAAGGATGCGTGGGCCAGTCATGGCAGATTCCGGAAAACAGCATCCCGAGCGATCGGACGATGCCGACCATGGCGAACTGCTGCGGGCGGTGCACGATGCCCATGCGCAACCGCTGCTGCGGTATGTGCTGAGACTGACCAGGGGAGACATGCCCTTCGCCGAAGACGTGGTGCAGGAGTCGCTGCTGCGGCTCTGGCGCAAGCCGGAGCTGCTCGAGCAGCCGACCGAGAGCGTGCGGGCCTGGCTGTACACCGTGGCGCGCAACCAGGTCATCGACGATCGGCGCAGCGCACGGTATGCGCGAGAACTGCAGACCGAGGTGCTGCCCGAGCAGGCCAGCCCGGACATGGCCGGCCTCTCGGTCGACAAGTCGGTGTTGGCGGACGCGCTGAAGTCGTTGAGCATCGAGCACCGCACCGTCGTGGTGCGGTCCTACTACCTGGGACAGACGGTGGCCGACATCGCCCAGCACGAACAGATACCACCGGGCACCGTCAAGTCCCGGCTTCACTACGCGATGCGGGCCCTTCGCATCGCACTGCAGGAAAGGGGGGTTGTCCAGTGAACGACGACAACCTTGCCGAGTGGGACGCCGCCTATGTCCTCGGCGCGTTGAGCGACGAGGACAAGCGGGCCTACGAGAACTACCTGGCGGAGAACCCGGACCGGGCCGCCGAGCTGACCGAACTGAACGAACTGCCCGGCCTGCTCGGGGCATTGAGCCCCGACGAGGCTCTTGCGCTGCTCGACGAATCCGCCGCGGCGGGGTCGCCCGCGCCGCCCCAGGCCGACCTGGTGCCGTCCCTGGCCCAGGCCGCCGCCAAGCGCCAGCGCCGGTCGCGACGCACCTTCGTCACCGGCGGCCTGGCCGTCGCGGCGGCGATGTTGATCATCGGCGGCCTGGTGGGCGCCACGGCGTTCCCCCGGTCCGGACCGGCGACGCAGACGCTGGCGATGGCGGAGATGACGCCGGGCGAGCGGCCGGGTGTCTCGGCCCAACTCGCCGCATCCGACAGGGAGTGGGGTACCGAGCTGAACTGGGCGTGTCAGTACACCAGGGACTGGGCCCGCGACGTCGAAAGCTACGACCTGGTGGTCACCACCCGTGACGGCACCCAGACCATCGTCGGCACCTGGCAGGCCGTCGGCGAGGAGGCCACGGGATTGTCCGCGGCGACCCGCATCCGTCGCAGCGACATCGCCACAGTCGACATCCGGGAGACCGGCACGTCCGAACCGCTGGCCACCACCCAGCTCTAGACCGACGGCACCGCGCCTACCCCGCCCCGGCCACGCCCGGGGCGGGGTTCCCCGTCTGCGCGGCACGACCATCCGCGCATCGGGTTGAACCGCTCGCGGCGGGCCCCCGTTGTACTGGACGTGACGGTGCAGACAACGACCCAGCCCGGTGCGGCTGCGTCCTGGGGAGTTCGCCGAGGTGCGCTCGGCCGCGTCGCTGTCGCGGCGACGGCGGTGAGCGTGGCTCTGGTGACCGCGCCGCCGGCGACGGCGGTCGCACCGCCGCAGATCGACCCCAGCGCGGTGCCCACCGACGAGACCGGCCCCGACAACCCGACAGAGCAGCGGCGGCTGTGCGCCGTACCGACCACGTTGCCCGGGGCGGTATTTCAGGATCCGTCGTGGGCCAACGCCTATCTCGGCGTCGGTGAGGCCCACCAATTCGCCACCGGCGCCGGCGTCACCGTCGCGGTCATCGACACCGGCGTGACGGCCTCGCCCCGGGTTCCCGCCGAGCCCGGCGGCGACTTCGTCGCCGAGGTCGGCGACGGGTTGTCGGACTGCGACGCGCACGGCACCCTCACCGCGGCCATCATAGCCGGCCGTCCCGCACCGACCGACGGCTTCGTCGGCGTAGCGCCCGATGCCCGGCTGATCTCGCTGCGCCAGACCTCTTCGGCGTTCGAACCCGTTGGTGGACAATCCAATCCCAACGATCCCAACAGCACGGCGGCTGCCGGTTCCATCCGCAGCCTGGCCCGCTCGATCGTACGCGCGGCCAATCTCGGCGCCAACGTCATCAACATCAGCGAGGCGGCCTGCTTCGCGGTCACCCGCCAGGTCGACGAACGCAGCCTGGGCGCGGCACTGGACTACGCCGTCAACGTCCGGGGCGCGGTGGTGGTGGCCGCGGCCGGCAACACCGGCGGTGACTGCGCGCAGAACCCACCGCAGGGCGCGCCGTCGGCCGCCGATCCGCGCGGCTGGGACGGTGTGCAGACCGTGGTGACCCCGGCCTGGTACGAGTCGCTGGTGTTGACCGTCGGCGGGGTCGGCCCCACCGGCGCGCCGAGCTCGTTCTCGATGCACGGACCGTGGGTGGACGCCGCAGCGCCCGCCGAGGACATCGTCGCGCTCGGATACGCCGGCGAACCGGTCGACGCGCTGCACGGCCAGGACGGGCCGGTGCCGGTCGCCGGTACGTCGTTCGCCGCCGCGTACGTCTCCGGCATCGCAGCGCTGATCAGGCAGCGGTTTCCGCAGCTGAGCCCGCAGCAGGTGATGAACCGGATCACCGCCAGCGCACGGCATCCCGGCGGTGGCGCCAACAACGCCGTCGGTTCCGGTGTGGTCGACGCGTTCGCCGCGCTCACCTGGGACATCCCGGCCGGCCCGGTTCAGGCGGCACCGTCGGTGCGGCCCGTTGCCCCGCCCCGCCCGGAGCCGGCGCCGGATCGCACCCCCATCACCGTGGTGGGCGCCTCGGTGTTCGGTGCGGTGATCCTGCTGGCGCTGTCGGCCTTGTTCCGCACGGCCCTGTCCCGCAAGGAGTCGACCCGATGAGGAATCCGCTGCGCAGCTTCGGTCTGCGCTGCACCAGGTCAGGCGCTCTGTGGACAGCCGTGCTGGCGCCCCCGGTCATCCTGGCGACCTACGGCAGCGACTACCGGTGGTGGGCCATTGCGGCGGTCGCCGTGGCTTTGCTGGTGTCGGTGCTCACCATCGGTGGGCGGCGGATCACCGGGTGGAGCGCAGTGTGGCTGGCCTGGTTGCGGCGACGGCGCCGGCCGCTGGGCACCCCGTCGGCCGCCGTGGTGGGCAGCACACTGTCGCCCGGCGACGAGGTGGCCGTGCGCTGGGAGGGCGCCACGTTGGTAGCGCTCATCGAACTTCGACCCCGCCCGTTCACCCCGACGGTCGTCGTCGACGGCCGGGCCCGCACCGACGACACCCTGGATTCGCAGCTGCTGGAGCGGCTGCTCGCGGTCAGCTGCCCGGATCTGGAGGCCGATATCGTCTCCGCCGGTTACCGATTCGGCCAGGCCGCGCCCGAGGAGATCGCCGATCTCTATCGCGGCACCGCCGGAGCCGATCCGGCCCCCGCACACCGGCGCAGCTGGATACTGTTACGGGCGAACCCGCACCGCAGCTACCGCTCGGCCCGGCGCCGCCAGGCCGGGGCCCCGGGGCTGATCCGCTACCTGGTCGCCTCGGCAACCCGGGTGGCCGATCAGCTGGCCGGTAGCGGTGTGGATGCCGTGTGCGCGGCTGGATTCGCCGATTTCGACCAGGCCACCGCGGTCGACTTGGACCGCGAAGGATGGTCCAGCCTGAAGGGGCACGCCGGTTTCACCACGGCCTACGCCGCACCCGGCGGCCCGGACGTGTGGTGGTCGATCGAGGCCGACCACACCCTCACCCGGCTGCGGGTGTCCCCGGGACGCCGCCCGCGCTCGGCCGTGGTGTTGACGACCCCGTCGAAGCCGGTGAATCCACAAGGGTTCTCGCGATTCCGCGGGGCGCAGCGAGCCGCAGTGGCCGGCGACATGCTGGGCGCCGACGAGCACCACCGGATCCCGATCGGATCGGCCGGTGTGCTGGTGGGCCGGACCATGCAGGGCGACCCGATGTATCTGCCGTTCGACGACGTCGACAGCGGGGTCGACGCGGACCCGGACATATTCGCCGAGTTCGCGGTGTGCGCTGCGGGCGCCGGCGCGGCCGTCACGCTCGACGAGGAGTTCGCCGAGTTGGCCGAGCACCTCGGCGGCACGGTCGGACCGCGGCCGAAACTGGCCTGGCCGCAAGCGACCACGTTCCTCGGTGCGGGTCCCGGTCTGGCATCGGTGGTGATCGCGCCCGACCGCATCACCACCGATCGGCAGCGCCTGGCGATCACGCCGATCACACCGCCGGACCCCACCGACCAGCACGTCGAACCGGCCCCCGCCCCCGTAGAACCACCACGACGCGGCCGACATGCCCTGGCCGCCAGCCACTGACCAGATCCGAGACACCAGAAGGGAGGAGTAGAACCATGACCGAGCCACAGCTCGACGTCGAATACACCGAGCTCATCGCCCGCGCCGAGGAACTCGAACAACCGCTGAACACACCGGAGGGACTGCCGCTGCCGGTGTGTGAACTCGCGCTCGCCGACGATGCGCTCAGCCAGTTATCCTTGAGCGTAAGGTCATTGGACACCTACCTCCGCACCTTCCAAGATGAGTGCACCCGACTGGCCCAGTCCCTGCGCAATGCCGCGAAAGCCTACGAGGACGCCGACCAGGAGGCCGAGGACGGCATCAACACCGGCACCGAGGTCGATCACGTTGCGGTGGCCGGCGTTGCGCCCGTGGACGCGTCCTTGCTGGGCCCGACCCCGCGAGCCGCAGCGAGCTGGGACCCCTCGGCCTACTGGGACGTGTACGAGACGGCTCTGCAGATCGAGGCGCCCGACCAGGGGGCCACCTTCGACGCGTTCGCCCAGCAGTGGGAGTCGTGGACCCAGACGATGCTACCGGAGTGGGACTTTCGGTTCCGCCCCTTCCAGTACTGGGATGGTGAGGCACGTATCGCCGTGGAGTCGAACTTCGAGCAGTTCAGGGCGTGGCTGCCCATCACAGCCGAACAATGCCTGATCCTGACCAAGCAGGCCGAGGTGGTGGCCGAGACCCAGCGCTGGGCGAAGTCGCAGCATCCGGGCTCTGACTACATCAGCGAGCAAATATACATGTACCATGCCTACGTCAGCGTCGGGTCGGCGTCCTGGGGCAGCCAGTACCTGGACAATCTCAAGAATGCGCAGAAGAAGTCCGAAGAGGTGCTGGCCGAGTACATCGGGCGGGCAAACCTTCCGCTGACGCCCATCACGCTGACGCGGCCACCCTACGCGTTGGCGCTCGAACCGCCACCGGATCCCGAAGATGCCGATGATATCCCCGAGCTGCCCGACCCTGACGACATCCCCGAGCTGCCCGACGACGAGCTACCCGAACCGCCGGTGACTCCGACCGGCGGCGGGGCACCCACTTCTCCGGACTCGCCAGATGCCGACGAGCTCAGCGATGCGCTCTCGGATGCGCTGTCCGCCGATGAGCTTTCCGAAGACGCCCTGGCCGCCATGGGATCTGGATTCGAGCCCGCGGTGGCACCGGCCGCACTCGGCGGTGGTGGTGGCGGTGGGATGCCGGGGATGCCGGCTGCACCGTCCATGCCACTGCAACCGGCTGTGGACGCCGCCACAGCGCCGCCGCGCCCCGACCTCGGGGGCGTGGGCGCAGGCTCCGGCGC
>NZ_JBSWXU010000041.1:0-35687 GCF_056160785.1 Mycobacterium sp. ABE4_509
GTGCTGCCATGAGGTCGCGCTCACCGGCGGGCAGCGCCACGACACGGTGCGCGCCCACCGCCACCGCGGCCTGCCAGTCGTCTGCCCCGGGCTCGCCACCGCTGACCAGGACCACCCGTGCACGGCGCGGCATCCCCAGTTCGACACAGTGTTCAGCGGCGGGGCCGTCCAGCAGCACCGCCGCTGCGCTGGCCCAGACCCGCCGGCTCGACGGGGCGCCGGCGCGGACGACGTCGAGCCCGGCGGCAGCCGCGACCCGATCGATGTCGGCCTGCAGACCCCGGTCCGCGACCAGGACGAGGATGCCCACTGCGGTGCTCATGGACCCAGCGTGCGTGGCGACTCACATCCCGCGAAGACCCCGGAATCGAGACCGCCGGAATCTGTGGATCGACGCTTGGTTGTGGACAGCGCGGCCCGGCGAAAACGACGTTCCGCAACCGACTGGGAACCGGTGACCTATCCGCGATGCGAAGCCCCCAGAAAAAGGGACGACCCCCGCCAGGGGGGGAGGAGGCGGAGGTCGTCGTGTATCAGCCCCGGGGGGTCGGGCTGATGCACACCCGGCATAAGCCGAGTGATGCCCACTATACACACGCGAGAGCGGGCCGGCGCAAGTACCGCACCGGGAACAAGTTGGCCACAACCAGGAAAGATTACAGTCACGGACACCTGTCGTGAACTGCCATTTTGTCCGGTCTGCCGCAATCGGGCGCACCGCCCACCCCTATGCTGACCCTGTGACCACACCCGATCCGGCGGCAGCGGGGCGCCCGAGCGCCGGCGGACCCGAACACACCGACCGGCCCGTCCACACCGCAGCCTTCTTCGACCTCGACAAGACCGTCATAGCGAAGTCGAGCACCCTGGCTTTCAGCAAACCATTCTTCAGCCAAGGGCTAATCAACCGGCGGGCGGTACTGAAGTCGTCCTACGCGCAATTCCTGTTCCTGATGTCCGGCGCCGACCACGACCAGATGGACCGGATGCGCTCCTACATCACCAACATGTGCGCCGGCTGGGACGTCGAGCAGGTCAAGTCCATCGTCGGCGAGACCCTGCACGACATCGTCGATCCGCTGGTGTTCGCCGAGGCGGCCGAACTCATCGCCGACCACAAGCTGTGCGGGCGCGACGTCGTCGTGGTGTCGGCATCAGGCGAGGAGATCGTCGCCCCGATCGCCCGGGCGCTGGGAGCCACCCATGCGATGGCGACCCGCATGGTGGTCGAGGACGGCAAGTACACCGGCGAGATCGAGTTCTACTGCTACGGGGAGGGCAAGGTGGATGCCATCCGCGCGCTGGCCGCGCGCGAGGGTTACGCCCTCGATCATTGCTATGCCTACTCCGACTCGATCACCGACCTGCCGATGCTCGAGGCAGTCGGACATCCGACCGTGGTGAACCCGGACCGCGCGCTGCGCAAGGAGGCCACCGCCCGCAGCTGGCCGGTGCGCGCGTTCTCCAAACCGGTGTCGCTGCGCGACCGCCTGCCCGCACCGTCGACGGCCGCCGTCGCGACGTCGGCCGCGGTCGGGATGAGCGCACTGGCCGCCGGGGCGCTCACCTACTCGCTGTTGCGTCGTTTCGCGTTCTGAGAGAGCTACTTCCGAGTAGCTGAACAGTCGGGCGCAGCATCCGGCAACGATCGGAGATCGCGCCCGTTTTGACACTTGCTGTGACCGGGGTCACGTAGTACAAAGGAAGCACGGAAGCCGGGTGAGGCCAAGGCCGAGCCGGAAGAGAAGGCTCGTTCTCCCGACCTCGGCTCCCCAGCACGGGTCCCGGAACCCACGCGGAGCACATACCGCGGAATAGGTAAGAGTGTTGCGGGCCTGCGTAATTGCGAAAACCGGACAGCCATGACCGCCCTTTGGGTGGGGCCGGTCGGGTGTTGCGATTCGCAAAGACGCCGAGGCCGCCCACGCAACCCACAACGCACGCCTGGTAACCGGCGGCCCGTGCTAGCGGGCGGCGCGCCGTAGCGATGAGAATCGCTGGGAGCGCCGCCCGCTTCACGTTGCAATGGGTTTGCCCGCCGACGGTTCAGGACGACAGGGCGACGGCGATCGACAGTGCCTCGCGGGCGCCCGCATGCAACGCCTCGTTGCTGAGCACCAGCCACGCCGCCAGACCATCGGGGGTTCCCGATGCGAAACCACGCGCCGCGGCCCGATAGTCGCCGGACCGGCGCATCCAGTGCACCTCGGGCACTCCAAGACCGTGCGGGTCGAGACCGCTGGCGATGGTGATCAATCGCGACACCGCACGGGCCACCACACCGTCGGCGGTGCCGAAGGGCTGCAATGTCAGCAGTTCGCCGTGCGCGACGGCGGCCAGCACCGTCGCCGGCACCCGGGTCCCGCCGGTGACCAGGTCGGCGAGCAGTTCGAGCCGGCGCCCGGTGTCGACGTCCCCGCGGGGCCGGCCCAGCAGATCGTCGTCGACCAGGTCGCTGGCGGCCAGCGCATGCAACCGCGCCATCGCCTGCAACGGCGCCCGGCGCCAGACCCCGATCAGGGAGCCCTCCCCGCCCTCGAGCGCCTCGGCGACGCGCAACGCCCCCGCCAGCACCGGATCGGCGGGCTCGGCCGCCGAGGAGAACTGCAGTGGCCCGCCGTCGAGCACCGAGGACGCCCGGGCCGCACGGACCGCCGCCTCGGCCGCGGACTTCGGCCAGCCGCGCAGATTCACCCGGTGCCGATGAGCCCGGCCCAGCGCGTCACGCGCCTCGTCACCGGCCTGCTGCACGCCGGGCAGGTCGGCCAACGGGGCCAGCGGATCGGACACGGCGCACACGCTAGCCGACCCGGCGGCGGCGCCGGAAAAGCAGTATCGTGCCGTTGGGCTCGCCAGCCGTGACGTTCGTCGCGTCGCAGGCGCCGCCCGCAGCCCGAGATGTGAGTTGCCAACCTCAATGCAACGTTGGGTGACTACCCTCACAGTCATGACCGAGACGCATGTGGAAGCCCCGTCTTCGTACCCGCCCTCCCCTGAGTTCGCCGCGAACGCCAACGCGACCGAGGCACTCTACGAGCAGGCCGAGGCGGACCGCCTGGGGTTCTGGGCCGAGCAGGCCAACCGGCTGGTCTGGGAAACCCCGTTCACCGAGGTGCTCGACTGGTCCGACGCCCCGGTCGCCAAATGGTTCATCGGCGGCAAGCTCAACGTCGCCTACAACTGTGTCGACCGCCATGTCGAAGCCGGCAACGGTGAGCGCGTCGCGATCCACTGGGAAGGTGAACCCGTCGGCGATGCGCGCGACATCACCTACGCCGAACTCCAGGACGAGGTCTGCCGCGCCGCCAACACGCTGACCGAGCTGGGCCTGAAATCCGGTGACCGCGTGGCGATCTACATGCCGATGGTGCCCGAGGCGATCGTCGCGATGCTGGCGTGTGCGCGACTGGGCGCGATGCACAGCGTCGTGTTCGCCGGCTTCTCGGCCTCGGCACTGCGGGCCCGGATCGAGGACGCACAGGCCAAGCTGGTCATCACCTCCGACGGTCAGTTCCGCCGCGGCAAGGCCGCGCCGCTGAAGGCCGGAGTCGACGAGGCCATCGAAGGTCTCGGTGCGGACAACCCCGTGGAGCACGTTCTGGTGGTGCGGCGCACCGGAATCGACGTGCCGTGGACCGACGGCCGCGATCTGTGGTGGGACGAGACCATCCCCAAGGCCTCGACCGAGCACACCCCCGAAGCGTTCGACTCCGAACACCCGCTGTTTCTGCTGTACACCTCGGGAACCACCGGTAAGCCCAAGGGCATCATGCACACTTCGGGCGGCTACCTGACCCAGGCCTCCTACACGCACCACTACGTCTTCGACGTCAAACCCGACAGCGACGTCTACTGGTGCACCGCCGACATCGGCTGGGTCACCGGCCACACCTACATCGTCTACGGTCCGCTGTCCAACGGCGTGACCCAGGTCGTCTACGAGGGCACGCCGGCTTCACCCGATGAGCACCGGCACTTCCAGGTTGTCGAAAAGTACGGTGTGACAATCTATTACACCGCTCCAACAGTGGTCCGCACGTTCATGAAGTGGGGCCGCGAGCTGGCCTACGAGCACGATCTGTCGAGCCTGCGCCTGCTCGGCTCGGTCGGCGAGCCGATCAACCCCGAAGCGTGGCGCTGGTACCGGCTGGTCTTCGGCGGCGACAAGACCCCGGTCGTGGACACCTGGTGGCAGACCGAGACCGGCGCGGCGATGATCTCCCCGCTCCCCGGGGTGACCACCTGCAAGCCCGGCTCGGCGATGCGCCCGCTGCCGGGCATCTCCGCCAAGATCGTCGACGACGACGGCAACGAGCTCGCGCCCGCCCCCGATCACGGCGAGCACGTCACCGGTTACCTGGTGCTCGACAAGCCGTGGCCGTCGATGCTGCGCGGTATCTGGGGCGACCCGGAGCGGTTCAAGGACACCTACTGGTCCCGATTCGCCGAGCAGGGCTGGTATTTCGCCGGCGACGGCGCGCGGTACGGCAGCAACGGCGAGATCTGGGTGCTGGGCCGCATCGACGACGTCATGAACGTCTCCGGGCACCGGATCTCCACCGCCGAGGTGGAGTCCGCATTGGTCGGGCACGCCGGGGTGGCCGAGGCCGCCGTGGTGGGGGCCACCGACGAGCACACCGGCCAGGGCATCTGCGCGTTCGTGATCCTCAAGGCGCACGCCCAGGAGATGTCCCGCGAGCAGATGGTCGACGAACTGCGCTCCGAGGTGTCCCGCGAGATCTCGCCGATCGCCAAGCCCCGCGAGATCCACGTGGTGCCCGAACTGCCCAAGACCCGAAGCGGGAAGATCATGCGCCGGCTGCTGCGCGACGTTGCCGAGGGCCGCGAACTCGGCGACACCTCGACACTGGTGGACCCGAGCGTGTTCGAGGCGATCCGGGCCAGCAAGTAGACCCGCGGACCCGACTGCCGGTTCAGGCAGCTCGGCCTTATCGACGGCTCAGGCAGCGGCGCCCACCGGGACGAAGCCGCTGCCGGGCCGGCCCTTGGCCGTGATGTCGGCCAGCTGGGTGTTGAACGACATCGTGACCGCCGGGGTGTGCAGCGGGATGAACTTGATGATGCAGGTCGGCAAGTCCTCGGAGAACGCGCCGTGGATCATGCCCACCAGTCTGTTGTCGACCGTCACCGGCGCACCCGAGTCACCCGGGCCGCCGCAGACCTGGTTGACGATGGTGCCGGGCTGCTGCCCCGGCCCCCAGGTCACACCACAGGAGTAGCCGGTGGTGCGGCCCAGTTTGCACGCGACGTCACCGAATTTGGGGTCCGGCCCCAGACCGTCGATGCGGAATCCGTCGACGGTGTTGACCGGTGTGACCTTGGCGGGGTCGAACTCGATCACCGCGTAGTCGAGCATGTCGTTGCCGGCCACCATCGTGCCGACGACACCGGCTCCCTCGGCGCCTTCGGCGGCCACCACCGCGCCCGGACCGCCGCAGTGCGCGGAGGTGAAACCGATCAACCGGCCCTGATTGTCGGTGCCGATCGCGGTGAGCGTGCAGAACGTCTCACCATCGACGACAAGCCCGGACCCGCCGCCGAGCGGTACCTGGCCCTGCGCGAGGGCCGAACCGGCCGGAGCCGTCAGGAGCAACATCAGCGCCGTGATCACGGCGCGCAGGGTCAGGCAGCGGCCGCTGAACCTCACGTATCGATCCCCTATCCACCTGCCCGACCCGCCAGACCTTCTCCGACCCCGGCAGTCTATCGTCGGCCGGAATCGTTTCGTGGGACGCCACGTGGCAACATGAACCCGGACAGCAGAGGCGGGAAGGAAGCTTGCGTGAGCGATCGCAAAGACGGCGTACCGACCACCGTGACGTCGATACCGCTGGTGGACCCGCACGCACCGAAGCCCGACCCGTCCATCGGTGACCTTGTCAAAGACGCCACCGCGCAGGTCTCGACCCTGGTACGCGCCGAGGTCGAGCTCGCCAAGGCCGAGATCACCCGCGACGTCAAGAAGGGGCTGACCGGCAGCGTCTTCTTCATCCTGGCGCTGGTGGTGCTGTTCTATTCGACGTTCTTCTTCTTTTTCTTCGTCGCCGAACTGCTCGACACCTGGCTGTGGCGCTGGGCGGCCTTCCTGATCGTGTTCGGGATCATGGTCGTGGTCACCGCGGTGTTCGCGCTACTGGGATACCTCAAGGTGCGCCGGATCCGGGGCCCGCAGAAGACCATCGAATCGGTCAAAGAGATCCCGGAGGCGTTCGGCTCCGACAAACCCGGAAAGTCGGTAGCGGCGACGACAGGCGCCGAGAAGGCGGCCACCGACCCGTCCGGCTGGTAATGCCCCGACCGGACCCGTCGGTCGTACGTATCGACGGCCCGTGGCGGCATCTCGACGTGCACGCCAACGGCATCCGCTTCCATGTCGTCGAGGGCCACCGCCAGAGCGGAGCCGACGACAGGTCGCGACCGCTCACCGACCGTCCGCTGGTCATCATGCTGCACGGGTTCGGATCGTTCTGGTGGTCCTGGCGCCACCAGCTGGCCGGGCTGTCCGGCGCCCGGGTCGTCGCCGTCGACCTGCGCGGCTACGGGGCCAGCGACAAACCCCCGCGCGGCTACGACGGCTGGACGTTGGCCGGTGACACCGCCGGGTTGGTCCGCGCCTTGGGCCACAACAGCGCGACACTGGTCGGACACGCCGACGGTGGCCTGGTGTGCTGGGCCACCTCGGTGCTGCATCCGCGGGTGGTCAACGCGATCGCGGTGATCAGTTCACCGCACCCGGCCGCGCTGCGGGCCTCGGCGCTGCGGCGGCGGGATCAGGGCCGCGCGCTGCTGCCGCACCTGCTGCGCTATCAGGTGCCGATGTCTCCCGAACGCGCGCTGACCCGGCGTGACGGCGCCGAGATCGAACGGCTGGTGCGCAGCCGGTCATCGGCGAAGTGGCAGGCCAGCGAGGATTTCGCCGAGGCCGTCGACCATCTGCGGCGGGCCATCCAGATTCCGTCGGCCGCACACTCGGCGCTGGAGTACCAGCGCTGGGCGGTGCGCAGCCAGCTACGCGGCGAGGGCCGGCGTTTCATGAGGTCGATGAAGCGCCCGATATCGGTGCCGGTGCTGCATCTGCGGGGAGATTCCGACCCGTACGTGCTGGCCGACCCGGTGTACCGGACGCAGCGCTACGCACCGCACGGGCGCTACGTGTCGATCGACCGCGCCGGGCACTACGCCCACGAGGAGACTCCCGAAGCGGTCAACGAGCAACTGTGCCGCTTCCTGCGCCAGGTGTACTCGCGTCCGCCGGACTAACCGATGCAGGTGCCGGTGGTCACCCGGTCGACGTTGCCCACCCGGGCCATCTGCCGCGCCACCTCGTCGGCGGTGAGCACGAACCCGGTGTCGGCGTCGTCGACCGCCGCGCCGAAGACCACCCCGAGCACCTTGCCGCTGCGGTTGATCATCGGCCCGCCCGAGTTGCCTTGCCGCACGGTGCCCCTGATGGTGTACACCTCCCGGGTGACCGTGGTGGTGCGGTAGATGTCCGGCCCGTTGAGCTCGATGATCTCGCGCACCCGCGCCGGGGTCGCGGTGAACTCCCCGCCGCCGGGATATCCCATCACGATTCCGTCGGTGCCCGACGGCGCCTCACCGTCGGCGAACTGCAGCGGCGCGGCCGGCAGATCGGGCACATCGAGAATCGAGATGTCGGCGTCCGGGTCGTAGCTGACCACGCCGGCTTCGTAGCTCTGCCCACCGACTTCCACGGTCACACTCTCCGAACCGGCCACCACGTGGGCGTTGGACATCACCCGGTTGGGGGCGACGACGAAGCCGCTGCCCTCGAGCACCTTCTGGCAGCTCGAGGCCAGCCCGCGGACCTTCACCACGCTCGGGCTGATCGCCCCGACCACAGCCGATTCGGCCAGCGAGGCGTCCGGCGCGTCCACCGCGGTGACCGCCGTCGGTCCGAAGGGCTTGAGCACATCGTGCAGCCCGGCGGTGTCCCACAGCGACGACATCCGATTCGACGCCGTCCGCAGCCACGTCGGAGCCACCGCGTCGACCTCGGAGATCACCTTCGAGTCGCGGACCGCGGCGGCCAGGCTCGGTTGCGGCGACGAACTCAGCGCGGTGCCGAGCAGCCAGGCCGCGGTCAGCACCAGGACGAGCTGCAACGCGACGCCGACCACCGAGTCCGCGACACGCAGCACCGGGTTACGGATCGCGCCGCGTACCGCGCGGCCGAGCACCACACCGGCGATCTCGCCGATGACGACCAGAACCAGGATCAGGAACAGCGTGACGAACAGCTGGGTGCGGGGCCCGTCGATGTGGCTGACCACGTGCGGGGCCAGCAGCACGCCGGCCACCGCGCCGAGCGCGACCCCGACCAGAGCCAACAGCGAACCCGGCGCCCCTGATCGCCAGCCCGAGATGGCTGCGATGAGCGCGACGGCGAGAATGGCTATGTCCAGCCACTGGGATGATGTCATCGTTGCGCTTCACCGTAGCTGTCTTGAGTGTCCAGACGCGCCATTGCGTCGTCGAGTTCGACCACGTCGTCGGTGTCCCAGGGGGTCGACCAGCCGGCGACGTCGAGCATCGCGGCGATGACCTGCCCGGTGAAGCCCCACACCAGCATCTGGTTGAGCAGGAACGCCGGCCCGGCCGAGCGGCGGGTGTTCTCGCTGCGGTAGACCATGATGCGGTTCTCGGGGTTGACGAACGCCCGCACCGGCACCCGGGCGACCAGCTCGGTCTCGGCCTCGTCGACGACCGCGACGGGTCCGGGGTCCGGCGAGTAGGCCAGCACCGGTACGACGTGGAAACCCGAGGGCGGGATGAACATCTTCTCCAGGGTGGCCAGCGGATGCAGCCGACCGGTCGCGAGGCCGGTTTCCTCGCTGGCTTCGCGCAGCGCGGTGTGCACCGGCCCCCGGTCGCCCGGGTCGGCCGCACCGCCCGGGAACGCTGCCTGGCCGGCGTGGTGGCGCAACGTCGAGGCCCGCACCGTGACCAGCAGGTCGGCGTCGTCGGGCAGTGTCCCGGGCGCACCGCCCGTCGGCCCGGAGAACAACACCAGCACCGCGGCGTCGCGACGTGAACCGGTCAGCGCGGCGCTGGTGTTGGCGGCCGTCAGCGCGGCAAGAACCTCGGCGGGGACGCGGCGGCGGTAGGCGTTCTTGACCGCGCCGGGGCGTTCGACCAGCGGGGCCAACCATGGCGGGGCGGCGTCGGGAGACAGATCGCCGACGCGGCTGTCCCAACTCACCTCGTCACTCCAATCTTCGGGTCGACCGCCGCGGCGATTTCATCGGCGGTCGAGAACGACCGGGGCAGGATCTCGGCAACGCTACCGTCCGCGCGCAACACCACCGTTGCCGGCATGACGTTGGGTACGCGCAGCGCTGCGGCGATGAGCCTGCGGCCGTCCTGCAGAGTCGGCAGGTGAACCCCCAGTTCGGCAAGCCGCAGCAACGCCGCACTCTCGTTTTCGTCCTGGTGGACCGTCAGCACCGTCACCTCCGGTCCGACACGACGCTGGTACTCGGCCATCGCGGGCAACTCGTCGGTGCACGGGCCGCACCAGTAGGCCCACAGGTTCAGCACCACGGTTCGGCCGGCCAGCGCTTCGGCGACGTCGACCGGCGATCCGTCGCCGGCGCACTCCAGCACGATGCCCCGCAGCCGCTCGGGCCCGCGGCCCACACCGGGGCCCGGACAGGGGTCGAGGTCGGCCCGCGCCCGCGGAACCGTCAGCGCCTCAGCGGTGTCGGCGTCGCGGCGGTCGCGGGCGGTGATCGTCTCCGGGGGTACCGACCGGGAGCCGTCGGCGGCCTGGTCGTCGCCGAGTTCGGTCCACAGCGCGGCACCGAGCGCGACGAGGATAACCATCGCCACGATGCTCCAGCGGGCCGACACACTCATCAGCGGACTTCGCGGGGCTACAGCCCGGCCAGCGCCAGCAGGTGCTCGGTCTCCGGCCCCTTGACCAGCGGCGCAGCAACCAGCGGGTCGGTGGGCCCGGTCCCGAACGACGGGCAGTCTTTGGCCAGCACGCACACTCCGCAGGCCGGCTTACGGGCATGGCAGACCCGCCTGCCGTGGAAGATCACCCGATGGCTCAGCAGCGTCCATTCGCTGCGCTCGATCAGTTCGCCGACCGCGTGTTCCACTTTCACCGGGTCCTCTTCAGCCGTCCAGCGCCAGCGGCGCACCAGCCGCCCGAAGTGGGTGTCGACGGTTATTCCGGGGACGTCGAAGGCGTTGCCGAGAATCACGTTCGCCGTCTTGCGGCCCACCCCGGGCAGCGTGACCAGTTCGTCGAGCGTCGCCGGGACCTGACCGTCGAACCGCTCCACCAGCTCCTGGCCGAGCCGGATCAGCGAGTTGGCCTTGTTGCGATAGAAGCCCGTCGGCCTGATCAGCTCCTCGAGTTCGGTGCGATCGGCGCGGGCGTAGTCCAGGGCGCTGCGGTACTTGGCGAACAGAGCCGGGGTCGTCAGGTTGACCCGCTTGTCGGTGCTCTGCGCCGACAGGATGGTCGCGACGGTGAGTTCGAGCGGATCGGTGAAATCCAGTTCGCAGTACACGTGCGGGAAAGCCCGGGCCAGGGTGCGGTTCATCCGGCGGGCCCGGCGGATCAGGCCCAGCCGGGTCTCGGCCTCCCACTTCCGGGCCGACGCGCGACGAGCGGGTTTGGCGGCGGCGCGGCCACCTGCCGACGGCTCGTTCACAGTCACCAGACAAGCGTACTGACGCGGTGCGACACAGCCGGGAACCGACCGGTCCATACCGTCGGCAACTCGTGATCCCGCTGAGATGTTGGACCTGTTAACTACTGCTTCGTGTCGTGGTTGCTCGTCGGGCTCATTCCCGGGTTGCTGATGTTGGCGACCTTCGGGTTGCAGCGCGTGGAGTCGACGCTGGGCCGGGACACCGTCTCGGCCGCCGACGTCGCCGAATTCCTCGAACACGCCAAGGCCAACGGGGCCAGCGACCGTTCCGGCACTGAACCGCACCCGGCCCGGCGGCGGCTCTCGCCGCGGATGACGGTGCCGATGACCGACCTGAACGAGGTCGTCGCGGGCGTGTCGGAGTGGCCTTTGCCCACGCCCCACCACCCGCCTGCCCGCCCGAATACGGAATTTCACCAGACCCGGCATGCCGATCGTGTGTAGCGTGAGCTGGTCACGCTAGGGTTCATTGCCGACAACGTCGGCGTGGCTACCTCTAGACTGATCACACGATCTTTCGAGGTCGGCTTGCGCATGTCTGAACACCGAACACCTTAAGAGGGGCAACGTGGACGAGATCCTGGCCAGGGCCGGAATCTTCCAGGGGGTCGAACCCAGCGCCGTATCCGCGCTGACCAAGCAGCTGCAACCCGTCGACTTCCCGCGCGGACACACCGTGTTCGCCGAAGGGGAGCCCGGCGACCGGCTGTACATCATCATCTCGGGGAAGGTGAAGATCGGCCGGCGCTCGCCGGACGGTCGGGAGAACCTGCTGACGATCATGGGCCCGTCCGACATGTTCGGCGAGTTGTCCATCTTCGATCCCGGCCCGCGGACGTCGAGCGCGACCACGATCACCGAGGTGCGGGCGGTGTCGATGGACCGCGACGCGCTGCGCGCCTGGATCGCCGACCGCCCCGAGATCGCCGAGCAGCTGCTGCGGGTGCTGGCGCGTCGCTTGCGCCGCACCAACAACAACCTCGCCGACCTGATCTTCACCGACGTGCCGGGACGGGTGGCCAAGCAGCTGCTGCAGCTGGCCCAGCGGTTCGGCACCCAGGAGGGCGGGGCGCTGCGGGTGACCCACGACCTGACCCAGGAAGAGATCGCCCAGCTGGTCGGAGCGTCCCGGGAGACGGTCAACAAGGCGCTGGCCGATTTCGCCCACCGCGGCTGGATCCGGCTCGAGGGTAAGAGCGTGCTGATCAGCGACTCCGAGCGGCTGGCGCGCCGAGCGAGGTAGCTCAGCGGCGCAGGTAGTCCAACTGCGCCTGCACGGAGGACTCCGCCGCCTCCCACAACTTCTCGTCGACGTCGGTGTAGACGTGCTCGACCACTTCGCGGGCGCTGGACTGCTCCCCGAGTTCGGCCAGTGCGGCGCGGACCTGGTCCAGGCGCTGCTCGCGGTGGGTCAGGTAGTCCCCGCAGACCGCCGCCAGATCGTCGAGGTCGGGGCCGTGCCCGGGCAGCACCGTGCGGCCTCCCAGGCCGCGCAGGCGGCGCAGCGATTCCAGGTAGTCGCCGAGGTCACCGTCCTCGCGGTCGATGACCGTGGTGCCGCGGCCCAGCACGGTGTCGGCGGTCAGCACCGCACCCTTCCCGTCGCTGCGGGCGTCATCGACCAGGAACGACACCGAGTCGGCGGTGTGGCCGGGCGTGGCCATCACGGTGATCCGCAGCCCGGCCGCGTCGATCACCTCACCGTCGCTCAGCGGACCGCCCAGACCGCGCAGGAACCCGCTGCCGACCGAACGCACCACCGCACCGGTCAGGTCGACGATCCGGTCGATCCCGCCGGTGTGGTCGTTGTGTTTGTGGCTGATCAGCACCAGCGGTATCGGCCCCAGGGCGGCGAGCCGCTCGATGTGCTCGTCGTGGTCGTCGGGTCCCGGGTCGACGACGACCATCTCGTCGCTGCCCGGGCCGCGCAGCACCCAGGTGTTGGTGCCCTCCAGGGTCATCAGACCGGGGTTTTCGCACAGCAGCACCGAGGCACTGTCGGTCACCGGCCTCAGCAGGCCGTAGGCGGGATGCTCGAGCCCGCTCACCGGTCAGGCGACCTCTGTCTGATCGTCGCTCACGCGACTCCTGCCCGATCGTCGCTCACGCGACTCCTGCCCGATCGTCGCTCACGCGACCTCGACAATGATCTCGACCTCGACCGGAGAGTCCATCGGCAGTTCGGAAACGCCGACCGCCGACCGGGCATGCGCACCGGCTTCGCCGAACACCTCGCCGAACAACTCCGAGGCACCGTTGATCACGGCCGGCTGCCCGCCGAAACCAGGCGCGGAGGCGACGAAGCCGACCACCTTGACCACCTTGACCACCGCGTCGATGCCGACCAGGGCGTGCACTGCGGCCAACGCGTTCAGTGCGCATTGGCGCGCCAGTCGCTTGGCCTCCTCCGGGGAGACCGCGTCGCCCACCTTGCCGGAGACCGGCAGGGTGCCCCCGGTGATGGGAAGCTGGCCCGCGGTGTAGACGAGGTTCCCGGTGCGCGCCGCAGGCACATAGGCGGCGACCGGGGGGACAACCTCGGGCAGCTCGATACCGAGCTCGGCCAGGCGCGCCGAGGTGCTCACTTCGGACGCTTCAGGTAGGCGACGTGCTGTTCTCCGGTCGGGCCGGGCAGCACCGAGACCAGCTCCCAGCCGTCCTCGCCCCACTGGTCGAGGATCTGCTTGGTGGCGTGCGTCAGCAACGGGACGGTCGCGTACTCCCAGCGGGTCGATTCACTCATGTAGCCGAGCTTATCCGGCACCCGATCGGGCTTGGTTAGCATGCACTGGTGGCAACCACTCCGAACGGATCGACGATGATCGGTTGGCCGTCCCGCCTGACGAAGGCGCGTCTGCACTTCGTCAGCGGCAAGGGCGGCACCGGTAAGTCCACGATCGCGGCGTCGCTGGCGCTCGCGCTGGCGGCCGGCGGCCGCAAGGTGTTACTGGTGGAAGTCGAAGGGCGCCAAGGTATTGCGCAGCTCTTCGACGTTCCGCCACTGCCCTACGAAGAGGTCAAGATCGCGACCGCCGAGGGTGGCGGGCAGGTCAACGCGCTGGCGATCGACACCGAGGCCGCGTTCCTGGAATACCTCGACATGTTCTACAACCTGGGACTGGCCGGCCGCGCGATGCGGCGTATCGGTGCGGTCGAGTTCGCGACGACGATCGCACCCGGCCTTCGCGACGTGCTGCTGACCGGCAAGGTGAAGGAGATCGTGACCAGGACGGAGAAGGGCAAGAGCACGGCCTACGACGCCGTGGTGGTCGATGCGCCGCCCACCGGCCGGATCGCGCGCTTCCTCGACGTCACCAAGGCGGTCTCCGATCTGGCCAAGGGCGGACCGGTGCATTCGCAGGCCGAGGGCGTGGTCAAGCTGCTGCACTCCGACCTGACCGTCATCCATCTGGTGACCCTGCTGGAGGCGTTGCCGATCCAGGAGACGGTCGAAGCCATCGGCGAGCTGCGCGAGATGGACTTGCCGATCGGCAGCGTGATCGTCAACCGGACCATCCCGGCCTATCTGGCTGCCGACGATCTCGCGAAGGCCGCCGAGGGCGACATCGACGCCGACGCCGTGCGCTCCGGGCTGGCGGAGGCCGGGATCACGTTGAGCGACGCCGACTTCGCCGGGCTGCTCACCGAGACCATCCAGCATGCGACCCGCATCGCCGCCCGCGCCGAGAGCGCCGAACAGCTGGTGGAGATCGACGTCCCCCGGCTGGAACTGCCCACGCTGCCCGACGGAGTCGACCTGGGCAGCCTGTACGAATTGGCCGAGTCGCTCGCCCACCAGGGCGTGCGGTGAGCGGAGGGAACCGATGAGCACCACCCCACCGGCCCTGGACATGGCCGCCATCCTGCGTGATACGTCGAACCGGGTCGTGGTCTGCTGCGGCGCGGGCGGGGTCGGCAAGACGACGACCGCCGCGGCGATGGCCATGCGTGCCGCCGAGTACGGCCGCACCGTGGTCGTGCTGACGATCGACCCGGCCAAGCGACTGGCCCAGGCTCTCGGGATCGAGGATCTGGGCAACACCCCGCAGCGGGTCCCGCTGGCCCCGGAGGTGTCGGGCCAGCTGTTCGCGATGATGCTGGACATGCGCCGCACCTTCGACGAGATGGTGGTGCAGTACTCGGGGGACGGCCGCGCCGACGCGATTCTGGAGAACCAGTTCTACCAGACCGTCGCCACCTCGCTGGCCGGCACTCAGGAGTACATGGCGATGGAGAAGCTGGGACAGCTTCTGGCCGAAGACAAGTGGGATCTGATCGTGGTGGACACCCCGCCGTCACGCAACGCGCTGGACTTCCTCGACGCACCCAAGCGGCTGGGCAGTTTCATGGACAGCAGGCTCTGGCGGCTGCTGCTGGCGCCCGGTCGCGGCATCGGCCGGTTCGTCACGGGTGCGGTGGGGCTGGCGATGAAAGGCATGTCGACCGTCCTCGGATCGCAGATGCTCTCCGATGCCGCGGCCTTCGTGCAGTCGCTGGACGCGACGTTCGGCGGTTTCCGGGAGAAGGCCGACCGCACCTATGAGTTGCTCAAGCGGCGGGGCACCCAGTTCGTGGTGGTTTCGGCCGCCGAACCGGATGCGCTGCGCGAGGCGTCGTTCTTCGTCGACCGACTCTCCACCGAGCGCATGCCGCTGGCCGGTCTGATCCTCAACCGCACCCACCCGACGCTGTGCGAGCTGCACGCCGACAAGGCGGCCGAGGCCGCCGAGGAACTGGAGAAGACCGATCCGACGTCGGTGGCGGCCGCCGCGCTGCGGATCCACGCCGACCGCGCCATGACCGCCAAACGGGAGGTACGCCTGCTGTCGCGGTTCACCGGGGCCAATCCGCACGTGGCGATCGTGGGAGTGCCATCGCTGCCCTTCGACGTGTCCGACCTCGATGCGCTGCAGGCGATCGCCGACCAGATCGCCGGAGATTCGACCGCGGCCTGACCCGACCTGACCCGGCCCAGCGGACAGTTAGCTCGGCGAGTTAGCCGGCACTGCGGTGTTTGCGCTGAGCGGCAAAGAAGTCCGCCCAGGAGACGACCTCGGGGTGCTGCTTGAGCAGGGCGCGCCGCTGACGCTCGGTCATCCCACCCCACACACCGAACTCGACGCGGTTGTCGAGGGCGTCGGCACCGCATTCGGCGATGACCGGGCAGTGCCGGCAGATCACCGCAGCTTTTCGCTGTGCTGCACCGCGGACGAACAACTCGTCTGGATCGGTTTGGCGACACCGCGCCTGGGAAACCCAGGCAATACGGTTCTCTGCCTCCGCGCCGTGAAGAATGGACTCGGCGGACGGATTGATGGTGGTCCTGCGAGCGGCGGGCTTAGTACCTGACACCAGCGATCCCCTTCGTTCTGGCCGCGCCCCGACAACGCAGACGAATGTTCCCCAACGAACCTGCAGACGTTCATCGCAACTGCGACCTACGCCACACTGCGAGCAGTGAGTGTGATCTGCATCGCACTGTGTTGTCAACTTAGGTGGTCAGGACTGTTCAGCGCAATACGTCTGTGACCACTTTTTTGGGACGCCCGTGCCGCCAGGCCGCCCAAATTGACGATTTCGGCGTTTCGTCGCACGTGACAGCACGTGACAGCATGTGCACCGGAGGCCGCTCGACGGATCGGTGCCCGCAGGTCGTCGCTACGCTGTACTCATGCCGGAGCAGCCCCCGACCCCGCCGCCGCCGCGGACGGTCACGGTCATCAAGCTCGCCTGGTGCGTCCTGCTGGCCAGTGTGGTGGCCGCCGGTCTGATGTTTCCGGTCGTCGGCGGCATCGGGCTGATGTCCAACCGCGCGTCCGACGTCGTTGCCAACGGCTCGGCGCAACTGGTCGAGGGCGAGGTGCCGCAGGTGTCGACGATGGTCGACGCCGAGGGCAACCCGATCGCGTGGCTGTACACCCAGCGACGCTTCGAGGTGCCCAGCGATCAGATCGCCAACACGATGAAACTGGCGATCGTCTCGATCGAGGACAAGAGATTTGCCGAGCACAACGGTGTCGACTGGCAGGGCACGCTGACCGGTTTGTCCGGATATCTGTCGGGCAACCTCGACACCCGTGGCGGGTCGACGATCGAGCAGCAGTACGTGAAGAACTACCAGCTGTTGGTCATCGCCCAGACCGATGCGGAGAAGCGCGCCGCGATCGAGGTCACCCCGGCACGCAAGCTGCGCGAGATCCGGATGGCGCTGACCCTGGACAAGACGTTCACCAAGCCCGAGATCCTGACCCGCTACCTGAACCTGGTGTCGTTCGGCAACGGTTCGTTCGGGGTGCAGGACGCCGCCCAGACCTACTTCGGTGTCGACGCCTCCGAACTGAACTGGCAGCAGGCGGCGCTGCTGGCCGGCATGGTGCAGTCGACGAGCACGCTGAACCCCTACACCAACCCCGACGGCGCGCTGGCCCGCCGCAACGTGGTGCTCGACACGATGATCGAGAACCTGCCCGAGTACGCCGACGAGTTGCGTGAGGCCCGCAATCAGCCGCTGGGTGTGCTGCCGCAGCCCAAGGAGCTGCCGCGGGGCTGCATCGCCGCCGGCGACCGGGCCTTCTTCTGCGACTACGCGCTGGACTACCTGGCCCGCGCCGGGCTCAGCAAGGACCAGGTCGCCAAGGGCGGCTACCTGATCAGGACGACGTTGGACCCCGTTGTGCAAGGTTCGGTGAAATCCGCGATCGACGGCATCGCCTCCCCCGACGCACAGGGCGTGGCCAGTGTGATGAGCGTGATCCGTCCCGGGCAGGAGTCCCATCCGGTGCTCGCGATGGCCAGCAACCGGACCTACGGACTGGACCTCGACGCCGGCGAGACCATGCAGCCGCAGCCCTTCTCACTGGTCGGCGACGGCGCCGGCTCGATCTTCAAGGTGTTCACCACTGCCGCGGCGCTGGAGATGGGCATGGGCATCAACGCCCAACTCGACGCGCCCTCGCGGTTCGAGGCCAAGGGCCTGGGAACGGGCGGTGCACGCGGATGCCCGCCCGAGACGTGGTGCGTGCAGAACGCCGGCAACTACCGGGGCTCGATGAGCGTCACCCAGGCGTTGGCGACCTCGCCGAACACCGCGTTCGCCAAACTCATCGCGCAGGTCGGGGTGCAGCGCACCGTCGACATGGCGGTCAAGCTGGGGCTGCGGTCCTACGCCCTGCCCGGCACCGCACGCGACTACGACCCGGACAGCAACGAGAGCCTCGCCGACTGGGTGAAGCGGCAGAACCTCGGCTCGTTCACGTTGGGGCCGATCGAGGTCAACGCGCTGGAGTTGTCCAACGTGGCCGCCACCCTTGCCTCGGCCGGCGTGTGGTGCCCGCCGAGCCCGATCGAGGCGGTTTTCGACCGGACCGGCGAGGAGGTCGCGGTCACCACCGAGACCTGCGAGCAGGTGGTGCCCGAAGGGCTCGCCAACACTCTTTCGGTGGCGATGAGCGAGGACGACCGGGGTTCCGGCACTGCTGCGGGCGCGGCGGGCTCGGTCGGCTGGAGTCTGCCGATGTCGGGCAAGACCGGCACCACCGAGGCGCACCGCTCGGCGGGCTTCCTGGGGTTCACCAACCAGCTGGCCGCGGCCAACTACATCTACGACGACTCGACCTCGCCCGGTGAGCTGTGCTCGTTCCCGCTGCGACAGTGCGGCAACGGAAACCTCTTCGGCGGCAACGAACCCGCCCGGACGTGGTTCACCGCGATGAATCCGATCGCGACCAACTTCGGTGAGGTCGTCCTGCCCCCGACCGACCCCCGCTTCGTGGACGGCGGTCCGGGCTCGCGGGTGCCCAGCGTCGCGGGAATGGGACTCGACACTGCGCGGCAGCGGCTGCGCGAGGCCGGCTTCCAGGTCGCTGACCAGGCCACACCGGTCAACAGCACCTCGCGGCAGGGCGCCGTGGTCGGGACCTCCCCGAGCGGCCAGACCATCCCCGGATCGATCATCACGATCCAGGTGTCCAACGGCATCCCGCCGGCTCCGCCGCCACCACCGCCGGGTGCCCCGCCGCCGGGCGGTCCGCCCCCGGTCGGCCAGACGGTGATCGAGATCCCGGGTCTGCCGCCGATCACGGTGCCGGTGCTGGGGCCGCCACCGCCGCCGGCCCCACCACCGCCGGGCTGAGCCGGTCGGGGACCGACGCCCTGTGCTGCTGCGGCGGTGGCAGTAGGCTGCGTTCATGGTTGTCGCCTCACCTGGAACACTGCTGAAGTCCACCGCCGCCGCTTCGCTGGGCACGCTGGTGGCCGGAATCGGGTACGCGTCGGTGATCGAACGCAATGCATTCGTGGTGCGCGAGGCGACGATGCCGGTGCTCACCCCCGGCTCATCGCCGCTGAAGGTGCTGCACATCAGCGACATCCACATGCGGCCGACGCAGCGCCGCAAGCAGGCCTGGTTGCGTGATCTGGCCGGCTGGCAGCCCGACCTGGTCGTCAACACCGGCGACAACCTGGCCCACCCCAAGGCGGTGCCGGCCGTCGTGCAGGCCCTCGGTGACCTGCTGTCGCTGCCCGGTGTGTTCGTCTTCGGCAGCAACGACTACTTCGCGCCGAAACTGAAGAATCCGGCGAACTACCTCACCAACCCCAGCCACCGGATCCACGGTGAGCCGCTGCCCTGGCAGGACCTGCGCGCCGCGTTCACCGAGCGCGGCTGGCTGGACATGACCCACACCCGGCGCGAGTTCGAGGTCGCCGGATTGCACATCGCAGCGGCCGGGGTCGACGATCCGCATCTGACCCGCGACCGCTACGCCACCATCGCCGGCCCGGCCAACGCGGCGGCCAATCTGACGCTCGGGCTCACGCACTCCCCGGAACCGCGCGTGCTGGACCAGTTCGCCGCCGACGGCTACCAGCTCGTGATGGCCGGCCACACCCACGGCGGGCAGCTGTGCCTGCCGTTCTACGGGGCCATCGTGACCAACTGTGAACTCGACCGCTCCCGCGCCAAGGGGCCGTCGCAGTGGGGTGCCCACACCCAGCTGCACGTGTCGGCGGGCATCGGCACCTCGCCGTTCGCGCCGCTGCGGTTCTGCTGCCGCCCGGAGGCGACGCTGCTGACCTTGGTGGCCGCCCCGACCGGCGGATCGGATATCGAGACGCGCGAGGGGCAGTCGCATCCGACCGTGTCGGCACGGTGAGCCAACCGGCCGTGTCGGCCTGCCGCCAGTCCCGCGCGTGGGTGGACAACGCGGTGCGGCTGATCGAGGCCGACGCCAGACGCAGCGCAGACACTCACCTGCTGCGTTACCCGTTGCCACGTTGGGCCGCCGAGGCCGGGGTGACGCTGTACCTGAAGGACGAGTCGACCCATATCACCGGCAGCCTCAAGCACCGCCTGGCCCGGTCGCTGTTCCTCTACGGGCTGTGCAACGGATGGATCAACTCCGACACCACCGTCATCGAGGCGTCCTCCGGGTCGACCGCGGTCTCCGAGGCCTACTTCGCCGATCTGATCGGGGTGCCCTTCATCGCGGTGATGCCGCGCTCGACGAGCGCGGCCAAGGTCAAACTGATCGAATCACAGGGCGGCACCTGCCATTTCGTCACCGAGTCGGCGCAGGTGTATGACGAGGCTCAGCGGCTGGCCGAGGCGACCGGCGGGCACTACCTCGATCAGTTCACCAACGCCGAGCGGGCCACCGACTGGCGGGGCAACAACAACATCGCCGAGTCGATCTATCAGCAGATGGGCCAGGAAACCCACCCGGTCCCGGACTGGATCGTGGTGGGTGCAGGCACCGGCGGCACCAGCGCGACGATCGGCCGCTACATCCGCTACCGTCGCCACCCCACCCGGCTGTGCGTGGTGGATCCGGAGAACTCGGCGTTCTACCCCGCTTACCTGTCCGGGGATCCCGACGTGGTGACCGGGATGTCCTCACGCATCGAAGGCATCGGCCGGCCCCGCGTGGAGCCGTCGTTCCTGCCCGGCGTGGTGGATCGGATGGTGTCGGTACCCGACGCGGGTTCGGTGGCCGCCGCACACCACGTCAGCCGGGTACTCAACCGCCGGGTCGGACCGTCCACCGGCACCAACATCTGGGGTGCGTTCGGCCTGCTGGCCGAGATGGTCGACACCGGATGCAGCGGCTCGGTCGTCACGCTGCTCGCCGACAGCGGTGACCGCTACACCGAGACCTATTTCAGCGATGAATGGCTGACCAGCCACGGGCTCGACCCGTCGGAGTCGGCCGGTGTGCTGGCCGAGTTCGAGCGGTCGGGCCGCTGGCCCTGATCCCCGGAGCCGCGGGTGAGCGGACCGTCGGAGGTCAGGAACAGCCACAGCGCGGCCAGCGCGAAGAAGCCCAGGTAGAGCGATGCGCCTAACCCAGTCATGTGACGCCTCGATTCCGTCGATCGTGTTTCTCAGTGTGCATAACGCCACCGACAACCCCGGTCCATCCCACGGCGTGTCGCGGACCGGTGCTGCGCGTTTGGCTTCAACCTCACCCGGTGCGATACGCTGTCGTGGCTTCACGCGGGGTGTGGCGCAGCTTGGTAGCGCGCTTCGTTCGGGACGAAGAGGTCGTGGGTTCGAATCCCGCCACCCCGACTCACGTCGTAGCAGGTGAGAGGCCCTGACTGGTTCTTCCGGTCGGGGCCTTCTTGCCGTCCGGTGGGATTCCGGAAAGCCGAAAATTGGTGACGGGTGGCACCGCCGGGCTCGGCTAGGCTTTTCTCCGGACCGTGGAGTCGATCGGCGGACGGGGGGTGCCATGCAAGTCGACCCGGAGGTTCTGCGCGCCTTCGCCGGCCAGGTCGACATCGCCTCGGGGGTGATCCGTGAGGCCGACGTCGGGACCAGGGTCACCACGGCCGCCGACGGCCTGGACGGATCGACGACCCAGTGGGCGGCGCGCCTTGTCGGCGCTCACGTGACAGAGGTTGTCGACCAGATCGCCGCCCACGTCGCCGACATGGGGGCGGCGGTGCGCGGCGCGGGCAACGCCTATGAGGTGACCGACGAGGATCTGGCCGGCAGCTTCGAGGGGATCTTCTGACCCGTGCTGCCGTCCCGTTCCCGGCTGGAAGGCTGGAGCCCCGAGTCGCTGACCGCCACCGGCAAGGCCATCGTGGACGCCGGCAACGCCGTCCACAATTCGGTGACATCGATGAGCACCAACATCGCAACCATGCCGGACACCAAGGCATGGTCCGGGGACGCTCATGAAGCGGCGGTCCAGATGTTCGAGCGGGCGGAGGGCGAAACCGGCACCTTCTCCAGGGGCACGACGGCGATCGGCGACGCGTTCACCAAAGGCGCCGACTCCATCGGTGGTGCGCGGACCGCGCTGCTCGACAAGGCAGACGAGATCGACATGAGCGGTCAGCTGCACGTCAGCGATCAGTGGGTGGTTCTGATCACCGGAGCGCAGATGACGGCCGAAGAGGCGGCCGCACTCGAGAGGCGCGCCCAGACCGAACAGATCACGGTCAACACGCTGCTGTTGGCGGTCGGCGCCGCCGACGACGAGACCGCCGCGAACGTGAGCAGCGCAGCCACCGAACTCGGGTTCGAGGTGCCCGACCCCACCGGCCTGGATGGCATGCTGGCGCCGGGCGCCGAGCGGCCCGCTGACGAAGTGCCCAACCCCTCGAACCCGGTCGGTTTTCTGCAGCAGGCCATGCTCCGGGACGCCGACATGTCGCAAACAATTCGGGATATCGACGAGGAAACGCACTACAACCCCGACACCGGCGAGGAGTGGTACACAACGACGACTTACCACATGCAGGACGGCAGCAAGCACGTCAAGACCGTCAATGCCACTTCATCCTTCTCGGATCGAAGCCCGGCCATCACCGAAGAGTATTTCGACAAGGACGGCAACCTCATCTCCAGAAGCAGCTCGGTCACCTACGAAGATTGGGCGCGGGACGGCATGGCCAATGCGCATGTGACATACGTTGAAATGGCCAATGGCACCCGCGTCACGCTCATCGAACGCCCCAATGGGAGTAGGAGCGCCACAGTCACCACGCCGGGTCGCCCTCCGGCGGACGTTCGACTGGATCTGTTCAATCACCCCATCCTCAGCACCACCGGTGCCGCCTTCAGCGGTTTGGAGGAGCAAGCTGACCGCGGTATCCCGTGGCTTGCCGATGAGGCAAGCGACCACATCAGGGTCGGCGCCAAGTACGGGGGCCCAGCTGTCGGTGTCACGACTGCGCTTTGGGACATCGCGGTCGCAGATTCCGGGTTCGAACGATGCGTTGCCACAGCTGAGGGGGCCGCCTCGGTCACATCGGGTGTCCTTGCCGGAATGGCGACTTCGGGGGCAGGGCCAGGGGTGGCCTTCGCGGTGGCTCTCGCGGCTTCTGGCGGAGGTCAGGCGCTCGGCAATTGGATCGGCAACACGTTTTGTCCGCGATGACAGGCTCCAGCCGAGCGATCGTGATCTCAGTTGTGCTCGCTGGTCTCGGAATATCGGCCGGCGTGTGGGCCGGAGCGTGGCTGCTTCGCGGAAGCTATCTGACGGCCCTGATCGTTCTCGTGCTAACGGTATGGGCGTTCGGTTTCGCCGTCTACTTCCTCTATTCCATTTCAGGGGGAGCGCGGCCGAGAACTGAAAGCGGCCCGGCGGGAACGCTTCTCCAGCCTGACAAGGTCTCGGACGTTTCATTGATTGCTGCGACCTCGGCAGTATCCATCGCCGCTGGGCTATACCTGCTCCTCGCGCCCCTTGGGATGGTCGACTATGTCCCGACGGGAGTAATGCGGACAATATTTCCTCTTGGTTGCGTCGCCCTGGTCGCGTTCGGCGCACCAACCTTGTACCGGATGGTCAAGCACCGAAGTGGAGGCCATCTGCGTCTCGATCCGGACGGCTTCGAAGTATGGAACGGCCAATGGGGGACATTCCGGCGGGGCACCTGGGATGAGATCGAGCAGATCCTTGATCATCGGCCGCGAGGCAGCAAGCCCTTCAACAAAGTGATCGTGTTTGTCCTGCCCAAAGGACGGACCGCCATGTTGATCGCCGACGCCATCACCGGCAACAGCGACGCTCTTCGGGAATGGGTGCGTTTCTATTGGCAACACCCCGAATACCGCCAGGAGCTCGTCGACAGCCGCGGCCTGCAACGTCTCGACGATGAGAGGTTCACCGTCGAATGACGCTCATGCAGAACGGAGCTGGAAGATAACCCCGGCCTCGCGGCCCCGCAATCACCCCGGTCCGCGGCGCGAACGCAGGGCCTCCAGGTCATCGGCGATGAATCCCTCGATCCAACTGCGCAGCATCACGGCGTCGAACGGTTCGGCGTAACCGTCACCATCGATTTCGTAGATGTAGTCGCCGTCGCCGTCGACCTGGACCCACTGCAGGATGCCGCGATTGGGATCGACACCCCAATGCCGTGCCGGCTCGGTCCGCGACTGCACGGTCCCGGTCGCCACCACATCGCGCTCGTCGACAACGGCCACCACCGGGTCGGGGTGGCTGACGTGGTCGGCCAGGAAGCTGAGATCGTCGTTTCCGTCCGGGATCTCAGCGGCGTCGGGAACCCGATCGTCCCGGCGCGTGACCGCGATGCGCTGGTGGGCACCCGCACCGACCAGCCCGGCGGAGTCGGCGACCACGGCACCCAGCTCCTGCGGCGACACCGCGTAGACGTCGACGACGTCGACGCCGTCACTGTCACTGCCCTGCACCGCAACAAAAGCCGATCCGTCCACCCGCACACCGTGCAGACGAAGGTCCGGCCTGTCCCCGGCGATCCAGTGCACGCGGCACTCAACGCACACGTCCGGTCGCAGCAGGGCTTCCAGCCACCCTCGAACGCCTCGAAGATCCCCGGCGTTCAGCCGGTCCTCGATCGGCTGGACGCCCCTGGTGGCCAGCCACAACGACCCGACCGGCCGAGTGCGCCCCAACGGAAACGGCACCATGTCGCGGCCGTACAGCTCGCAGGCCGACTCCAGATCGACCACCGCCACACTGCCCACCGGTTCCTGCGAAACCGTCGCCGACAGACTCGGCTGATACCTCATGGCGCCCATTGTGCAGTCCTTGACCTCGGTGCGGTGTTCAGTGAAAAGTCACCAGCACCATCGAGCAGTCGTCCTCGAACGTCCCGTCGATCGTCACAGCGCGCAGCTGGTCGATGAGTTCATCGAGCGACCAGCCCGCCGATCTGGCCCATTCGGTGACCCGAAACCGGAATCCGCTCGGAGACAGTTGCCTGCCGTCGGTGAGCTGCAGTTCGCTCGCCCCGTCGCTGTAGAGCAGGAATCGGCATCCACGAGGTACCGGGAACGCCTGCGAGGTGAACTCGGTTTCGTCGAACATCCCGACCGGCGCCGCGGGGGTGGACAGCGCGGCGACCGTGACCGCGTCGTCCCCGTCGGAGGTGAACGCGAGCGCCGGCGGCGAGCCGGCACTGGCATAGCGCAGCATGCGCGTGGAGGCGTCGTAGACGCCGTACCACATGGTGAAATACCTGTCGTTGTGCTGCTCCATATGGAACAGGCCGTTGAGCTCGGCGAGGACGGCGGCGGGTTCCAGGAGCGTCTCGGTGTGAATCGAGCCCGAACGCAACAGATTGTGCGCGGAGACGGCCAGCAGAGCCGGTTCGATGCCGTGGCCGGACACATCGATCAGATACACGACCAGGTGGTCGTCATCGATCCAGCGGTGATCGAAACAATCGCCGCCGAGTTCCAGCGACGGCAGGTAGCGCGACGTCACGGTGACCGGGCCGTCGAGATCGCGGGGCAGGATCGACGCCACATAGATGGCGGCGCTGTGCAGTTCCGTCGTCAACTGGTCGCTCTGCTGCTGAAGCCGCCCGGCGAGATCCGCGACGCGTCGGGTGTAGGAGACCGCGACGGTGCCGACCACGATGGTGCCGGCCGTCGTCGACAGAATGAGCCCCTCACGTTCGCCCACCCCGAGCGCGAGCAGTACCCGCCACGACATGCCAACCAGGATCGGAAAGCTGGCCACGACCACACCCAGCCGAATCAGCGGTCCGCGATTGGATTCGGTGAGAATCCAGGCTCTCGGCGCCCCATCGGGCCGCAGTATCAACGCCGCCCCGCTCAGCAACGCCAGGCACACCGCGGTGCCGATGGCCATTCCGGTCGACTCCGCAACCGCCACCAGCGAAACGGCGTCGAAAACATAGGACAAGATCGCGATGCCCGGAATCGTGAGCCCGCCGAGGACAGCCGCAGTCCACACGGTGCGGACAATCGGCCGATTCGTCGGCGGCCACACCACGGTGCAGGACAGCAGCAAGGTGGCCAGAGCAGTCAGCGGGCTGGGCCGGCCCGGCCAACTCTCCTGCAGTTCGAGCACCGATTCGCCGAACCAGATCAGGTCGATGCCGAAGTCCTTGCCGGTCAGGTATTCGGCGAGGACGACGACGGCGGTGACGCCGACGGCGGCCGCCGCGCCGCGCCCGGCCCACAGCCAACCGGACGCCGCAGCGTTGGATTGTGCCAACACCGCGGCCCCGAGACCGGCCAGCCACAGCGCCGTCCAGGGCGTCATCTGCGGCCAGGTGGATACGATCCGCGTCAGCCCGTCGATTCCGGCGGCCCAGCCGATCCAATCGAGGGCAGCCACGAGCAGCACCAGCAGGACGGCCGAGCGTCCCCAGCGAATCAGCTTGGCCTCGCCCGGGAGCCGGTTCCGTCTGTCCTTCATTCCGGCAGCCACCCCCGACCGGCGAGTTGGATGCCTAACACTACTGCCCGCCACACCCGGTGGCCGAGCTTTCGGAACCTTGCCGACCAGCCTGTTTCGACCGACGGGGGCCGCGTCGCTTGTCGGCATCGTCGGCGCCGACGATGATGGTCACGGATCCGATGCCCCGATACCGGAGAAACCGTCACAGGTAGGAGACCCTCGCCGGGCAACACACGGGGACCACACCGTTGTAGGGTCCGGGCACCGTCCAGCGATGCGATGTGAGGGATATCGGGTGGCAGTGAGCACCGAAACGGCCGTGGTCGTCGACGGCGACCGACGCCGGCGCCGGGCCCGCCGCCGCTGGACCCTGGTGCTGGTCGCCGCCCTGCTCTTCGGTGCCGCCGTCTACCTGGTGGCCGTTCAGACCAGGACCGGCCAGCGCCTCGAAGACGTCGCGATGCTCGGCGCCAACCAGGTCGACGCTGGACTGCGCGATTGGGCGGAGCGGCAGTTCCACACCATCACGGTGACCTCGCAGCTGAGCGCGGCGGTGATCGTGGCCGTGATCGGGTTGCTGCGCCGCCAACTGTGGCTCGCCGTCGCCGGGGTCGGTGTCATCCTCGGCAGCCAGGCCGTCACCCAGGTGCTCAAGTACCACCTGCTCACCCGCCCCGATCTCGTCACGATCACCGGCGTCAATGCGGAGAACACCTTGCCCAGCGGTCACACCACCGCGGCGATGTCGCTGTTGTTCGCGACGCTGATCGTGGTGCCCTACCGCTTCCGCGGTATCGCGATGTTCTTCACGCTGTCCTGGGCGGTCGGGATCGGCGCGTACACCGTGATTCTCAAGGCTCACCGGCTCTCGGACACGCTGGCCGCCGACGCGGTGGCGCTGGTGGTGGCCTGCGCGGCATCGCTGTTCCTGGCCCGCACCGGGCGCATCCGCGCGGTGGTGTCCCCGGGCGCGGCCCGCTACACGCTACGCACGGTGTTCGTCGTGCTGGTCGGCGCCGTGGGGACGGTCAGCCTGACGCTGGGCACCGCCCAGGTGCTCGACGCGGCGTCGGCGCACGTCAACGACAGGCCGACCGCGTGGCACCTGTTCCTGGGATCGCAGTGGCTGGCCGCGGCGGGTTCGGTGGCCGCGGCACTGCTGTTCTGGTGGACCTGGCACCGGTTGGAGTCCAAGCGCAGCGGCGACCCGGTCACCAGCCGCTAGTCCCGGTCAGGCGGTCGGCTCGTCGGCGTCCTTGTCCACATCCGGGGTGTCCTCGCGATGTTTGCCTTCCTGCTCGGCCTCGCGCGCCGCACGTGACGCGGCGGAGCCCTCTTCGTCGTCGTAGATACCTTTGCCTCGAGTCACAGGGCCTCCTTTCGGCGTGAAACGGTGCGCAATCGTTCGGGGTACCCCGATGCCCGGCACCAAAACTGTCAGGCGCCGGCCTGGAAACGCCCGTCGACGGCGCCGGTGAGCTCGATATCGCGGGGTACCAGCTCGACATCGCGCCCGGCGCCGGCCGGGGCGGCCGCGGCACGCAGTGGCATCGCCGCCGGTTCGTCGGACCTCGCTCCGGCCAGCATCCCGGGCTCGGCGATCGCCACCGGTTGCACCTCCCCGAGACCGAGGGCGTCGGCGTACTGCTGGGCGCGTGCCTGCGCGTCGAGCACCGCGCGGCCGCGGACCTCACGCAGGAGTTCGTCGCGGCGGGCCGGGGTCAGCTCCCAGGCCACGTCGTCGATGCGGATGCCCTCGATTCCCGCGACCTGCTCACTCATCCAGGCCGACAGCGCGGTGAAGTCGCTGAACTGCACCTGCAGCCGCACCGCGGCGTGGTGTACCAGCGGTAGCCGGACACCGTCCTGGTGCCAGGGCCGGTTGGACCAGGTGCGCAACCGGTCGGCCGACCATGTCGTGACGGGGCTCTTGCCGTCACCGGTCAGCGGGTCCAGCGAAGCCCTGACCATCTCGAGGTCGCCGGCCACCCGCTGGTAGACGGGGTCGATCGCCGGCCCCTCGAAGGAGATGGTGGCGCGCACCGTGGCCCGTTCGGGTGGGTGGCGCGTGGTGTGCGCGCCCCGCACGGTTATTTCGGTCGCCATATCAGCCAGTATCGCGCGTTGCTGGGCTCGGCCGTGCCGACGGCATCCGACGTTGTCATTCGTTGCCGTGATCGACAAGATGGTGACCATGACCAACGACACCGGCGGCTACGGGACGCCGGGGGCGCCCGGCGCGCCACCACCCGGCTACCCGCCCCCCGGGTATCCGGGGTATCCGCCGGGCTACGGTCCGCCTCCCGGGTACGGCCCCCCACCGGGCTACGGTCCCCCTCCCGGCTACGGCCCCCCACCGGGATACGGTCTGCCACCGGGATACGGTCCGCCGCCGGGTTACGGCGCTCCTCCGGGATACGGCCCGCCGGTGCTCAAGCCCGGTGTCGTCCCGCTGCGGCCGCTGACACTGTCGGACATGTTCAACGGCGCGGTGGCCTACATCCGCGCCAACCCCAAGGCCACGCTGGGCCTGACCACGATCGTCGTGGTGGGCGCGCAGGTCATCGCGCTGCTGTTGTCGTTCTGGCCGTTCGCCTTCACCGGCGACCTGGCCGAGTCCCTCGACGGGGACACCGCCTCCACCGAGGTGCTGGTCAGTTGGATGGCCTCCAGCCTGGCGGCCACCCTGACCACCGCGCTGTCGACGATCCTGCTCAGCGGGATGCTGACGGTCGTGATCGGCCGAGCCGTGTTCGGCGCCGGAATCACCATCGGACAGTCCTGGCAGCGCCTTCGGCCCCGGCTGTGGGCGCTGATCGGGTTCACCGTGTTGGAAGCCCTCGGCGCGGTCCTGCTGATCGGCCTGGTGATGCTGGTCATCGTCGGCGTCGCGGTCACCGCCAACGGCGCCGTTGCGTTCCTCATCGGCGCGCCGCTGGTGCTGGCCCTGATCGCGGGCCTGATCTACCTCGGCACGATGCTGGCGTTCACACCGTCGGCGATCGTGCTGGAGCGCCGCGACGTCATCTCCGCGATCAAGCGATCGTTCACCCTGATAAAGGGGGACTTCTGGCGGGTGTTCGGGATCCGGCTGCTCGCGGTGATCGTGGCACAGTTGGTGGCCGGCGCGGTGGCCATCCCGTTCAGCATCAGCGGACAGATCGTGTTGAGCGAGTCCATGTCGACGACCGCGGCGATGGCGGCGATGGTGTTGTTCTCCGTCGGCGGCGCCTTCGGTCAGATCGTCACGGGCCCGTTCAGCGCCGGGGTCATCGTGCTGCAGTACACCGATCGCCGGATCCGGTCGGAGGCCTTCGACCTTGTTCTGCAGACCGGTGCGGCAGCCGGCCGTGGCGCCGCACCGGAGAGCACCGACGACCTGTGGCTGACCGGCCAGCGCTGACGTGGCCGAAGTCGACATCGGGCGCGACGCGGCGCATGACGCCGCACAGAACGAGCTCGCCAAGGCGATCTATCCCAAACCGTCGCTGAGCGAGCAGATCATGCGCTGGATCGAGGACCTGCTCTACCGGGTGATGGCCCGCGGCGCGGAGTTGCCCGGCGGTTGGTTCACCGTGGCGGTGCTGGTGGTGCTGCTGCTGGTCGCGGTCGTCGTGGCGGTGCGCATCGCCCGCCGGGCCATGCGCACCAGCCGGGCCGGGCGTGTCACGTTGTTCGACGAGCACGAACTCAGCGCGGCCGAGCACCGCGCAACCGCCGAACGCTTTGCAGCAGCTGAAGACTGGGCGCCGGCCATCCGCCACCGGGTGCGGGCGGTGGCCCGCCAGCTCGAGGAGAACGGCGTGCTCGATCCCGGTCCGGGCCGGACCGCCACCGAGTTGGCCCGCGTCGCCGGCCGCGCGCTGCCCGGCCTGGCCGACGACCTGACCGCGGTGGCGGAGGCCTTCAACGACGTCACCTACGGCGAGCGTCCCGGTTCGCAGGACCGGTACCGGATGGTCGCGGCGCTGGACGGCAGGCTCGGTGACCGTGGCGCGGCCGGGCCGGGCGAGCTGACTCCGGCGGCCCCGCAGAGCTGGGCCGAGGTGCGATGACAGATCCGTCGACAGCGGTCGGCTCGACCCTGACCGCGCGGTGGCGCGGCCTGCGTTGGGTACTGCTCGCCGTCGTGGTCCTCGTCGCGGTGGCCGCCCTCGGCGCCTACCTCACCACGCCGCGAACGGGCGGGCGGATGGATCCACAGTCCACCTCCGGCGACGGTGCCCATGCGCTGGTGACCCTGCTGCGCGAGCAGGGTGTGACGGTCATCGAAGTCAACGATCTGGCCACCGTCGAACGTGAGGCGCGCCCGGACACCCTGCTACTCGCCGCGCAGACCTATCACCTCTACGGCGAGGACCTGTTGGGCCGCCTCGCGGCCCTGCCCGGTGACCGGCTGCTGGTGGAACCGCTGGGCACCACCCGCGAGGCGCTTGCTCCCGCACTCGAGGGCGGCGACCCCACCGAGTTCGGCGGGCTGCGACCCGAATGCGACCTGCGCGCGGCGTCCCGTGCCGGCACCGTCCGCTTCGACGGCGCCGAGACGTTCGAAGCGGCCGGCGCAATCCCGGTCACCCGCTGCTACGAAGGGGCGCTGGCCCGCTACACCACCGGCGACCGGACCGTCACGGTGGTGGGCAGCGCCCACTTCATGACCAACGCCGGACTGCTCCAGGAGGGCAACGCCGCGCTGGCGATGAACCTGGCCGGCGACCGGTCCAGGGTCATCTGGTACGCGCCACAAACCCGCCAGGCCGACGTATCTGGCGGCGATGCAAGACTTTTCGACCTGATCCCGAATCAGGTGACCTGGCTCGTCTGGCAGTTGGTGCTGGTCGTTGTGTTGCTGGCGCTGTGGCGGGTCCGCCGGATCGGCCCCCTGGTGGCCGAGCGGCTGCCGGTCGTGGTGCGGGCCTCGGAGACCGTCGAGGGCCGCGGCCGGATGTACCGGTCGCACCGGGCCCGCGATCGCGCCGCCGAAGCGCTGCGGGCCTCGACCCTGCACCGCATGCTGCCCCGGCTCGGGCTCGGGCCGAACGCAACCCAGCAGGCCGTCGCCCACGCCGTCAACCAGCGCTGCGGTCTGGACCCCCGGCAGGTGACCCATACTCTCTACGGGCCGGCACCGGACACCGACACCGACCTGGTGAGCCTTGCCCGCGGACTCGACGACATCGAAAGGCAGGTCGCACAGTCGTGACTCAGACCACCCAGCACGAGGACGCCCGCACCGCGCTGATGGCGCTGCGCGCCGAGATCGCCAAGGTGGTCGTCGGCCAGGACGCGGTGGTGAGCGGACTGGTGATCGCCCTGCTGTGCCGGGGCCACGTGCTGCTCGAAGGGGTGCCCGGCGTGGCCAAGACGTTGCTGGTGCGCACCCTGGCGGCAGCGTTGCAGCTGGACTTCAAGCGGGTGCAGTTCACCCCGGATCTGATGCCGGGCGACGTGACCGGCTCGCTGGTCTACGACGCACGCACCGCGGAGTTCGAGTTCCGCGCCGGGCCGGTGTTCACCAACCTGATGCTGGCCGACGAGATCAACCGCACGCCGCCCAAGACCCAGGCCGCGCTGCTCGAGGCGATGGAGGAGCGGCAGGTCAGCGTGGACGGCGAACCCCGCCCGCTGCCCGACCCGTTCATCGTGGCGGCCACCCAGAACCCCATCGAGTACGAGGGCACCTATCAGCTGCCCGAGGCGCAGCTGGACCGGTTCCTGCTCAAACTCCAGGTGGGTCTGCCGCCGCGCGATCAGGAGATCGCGATTCTGCAGCGCCACGCGCACGGTTTCGACCCGCGTGACCTGACGTCGGTCCGGCCGGTCGCCGGCCCGGCGGAGTTGGCGGCGGGCCGGGAGGCGGTGCGCCGGGTGCTCGTCGGCGACGAGGTTCTGGGCTACATCGTCGACATCGTCGGGGCGACCCGGCAGTCCCCGTCCCTGCAGCTGGGTGTGTCACCTCGCGGCGCGACCGCTCTGCTGTCCACGTCGCGCTCGTGGGCGTGGCTGTCCGGACGCAACTACGTCACCCCCGACGACGTCAAGGCGATGGCCCGGTCGACTTTGCGCCATCGGGTGGCGCTGCGGCCGGAGGCCGAACTGGAGGGCGCGAACGCCGACGGGGTCATCGACGGCATCCTGGCCGCTGTGCCGGTGCCGCGTTAGCGCCGACCCGTGGTTCTCACCGGTCGTGTCGCGTTGGTCGCGCTGCTGTGTGCGGTGCCGATCACGCTGGCACCACGCCCTGCCCTGGTTTTCGGTGTCCTGCTGGCCGCGCTGGCGACAGCCGTCGTCGTCGACGCGGTGCTGGCCGGCAGCCCGCGCAGGCTTCGGTTCGAGCGCAGCGGACAACAGTCCGCGCGGCTGGGACAGCCGGCGGCCGTCGGCTTGACCGTCAGCAACGACGGACGCTCCCGGTTCCGTGGTGTCGTCCGCGACGCGTGGGCGCCCAGCGCCCGCGCTCAGCCACGCACCCATCCGGTGAACATTGCCGCCGGGCAACGGATCCGGACCGAGACCGAGCTGCGTCCGGTGCGCCGCGGCGATCAGGTCTCGGCGCTGGTGACCGCCCGGTCGGTGGGCCCGCTGGGTTTGGCCGGGCGTCAGTGTTCACACGAGGTGCCCTGGCAGATCCGGATCCTGCCACCGTTCCTGTCCCGTAAGCATCTGCCGTCGCGGCTGGCGCGGCTGCGCGAACTCGAAGGGATGACTCCGGTGCTGATCCGTGGCCAGGGCACCGAATTCGATTCGCTGCGCGAGTATGTCGTCGGCGACGACATCCGCTCGATCGACTGGCGCGCCACCGCCCGCAGAGCCGACGTCGTGGTGCGCACCTGGCGGCCGGAACGGGACCGCCGGGTGGTGATCGTGCTGGACACCGGCAGGACGTCGGCGGGGCGGGTCGGGGTGGATCCGACCATGTCGGACCCCGGCGGGTGGCCCAGGCTGGACTGGTCGATGGACGCCGCGCTGCTGCTCGCCGCGCTGGCCGCCCGCGCCGGTGACCACGTCGATTTCCTCGCCCACGACCGGGTGACCCGGGCCGGGGTGTTCAGCGCCTCACGCACCGAGCTGTTGGCACATCTGGTCGACGCGATGGCCCCGCTCGAGCCTGCGCTGGTCGAGTCGGATGCCCGGTCGATGGTCGCCACGGTGCAGCGACGGGTGCGCCGCAGCGCGCTGGTGGTGCTGTTGACCGACCTGAACGCCTCGGCGATCGACGAAGGGCTGTTCGGGGTGATTGCGCAGCTGACGGCCAAGCACCGGGTGTTGCTGGCTGCGGTCTCGGACCCACGGGTGGAGGCGCTGGCGGCCGGACGCGCCGATGCCGTCGCCGTCTACGACGCCGCGGCCGCCGAACGCGCCCGCCACGACCGCAGCTCGGTGGCCTCCCGGTTGCGGGGACGGGGTGTCGATGTGGTCGACGCGCCGCCGGAGGAACTGGCCCCCGCACTGGCCGATCACTACCTCGCGATGAAGGCGGCCGGCCGGCTGTGAGGTCCGGTCAGGACGTGGGTACGTAGTCGGGCGCGTTGTCGATGTCGCCGGTCTCCCCGGCCCGCGCCGCCTTGGCGCCGAAATAGAACACATACCCCAGGAAAGCGAGTTCGACGGCGATGCCGATGGCGACGCGGGCGAATGTCGGCAGCGGCGACGGTGTCACGAAGCCCTCCACGAGGCCGGCCACAATCAGTACCACCACCAGTCCGATGGCCACCGCGATGACGGCACGCCCCTGCTCGGCGAGCACCTGGGCCCGCGGCCGGTCGCCCGGGGAGATCGCCGACCAGCCCAGCCGCATCCCCGCCCCGGCGGCCAGGAACACCGCGGTGAGTTCGATCAGCCCGTGCGGGGTGATCAGGCCGAGGAAGATGTCGCCCTTGCCGGCGCCGAACATCAGCCCGGCGCTGAGCCCCAGGTTCAGCGCGTTGTTGAACAGCACCCACGGGATGGGGATGCCCAGCAGGATGGCCGAGGCGATGCACTGCACCGCGATCCAGGCGTTGTTCGCCCACACGCTCAACGCGAACGACCCCGCGGGGTTCTCGCTGTAGTAGGCCGCGAAGTCGTTGTTGACCAGCTGCGCGATCTCCTCTGGTGTGGCTATCGCCGCCTGCACCTCGGGGTTGTTGGCGATCCACGCGGCGATCACCGCCGCGACGACGAAGAAGCCGGCGGCCGAGCCCAGCCACCACCGCCAGGTTCGGTAGGCGACCACCGGGAACGACACCGTCCAGAAGCGGATGAACTCCTGCCACAGCGGGGCGTGCGCCCCGGTCACCACCGACCTGGCCCGTGCGACCAGCCCGGACAGCCGCCCCACCAGGACCGCGTCCGACGACGCCGAGCGCACGATCGACAGATGCGTCGAGACCCGCTGGTAGAGCTCGACGAGCTCGTCGACTTCGGCGCCGTCGAGTTTGCGGCGCCGCTTCACCAGCTGGTCGAGGCGATCCCAGGAGGGCCGGTTGGCCATGACGAACGCATCGACATCCACGGCGGCCATGCTAGTAGCGTTGGCGGCTATGGTCGGTTCACAGCAGCCCGTGGTGACCGGGGACGCGGTGGTGCTCGACATCCAGATCGCCCAGTTGCCGGTGCGTGCCCTGTCGGTGCTCATCGACATCGTCGTGATCTTCATCGCCTACATCGTCGGGGTGATCCTGTGGGCGACCACGCTGGCCCAGTTCGATTCGGCGTTCTCGGCCGCGGTGCTGATCATCTTCACGGTGCTGGCCCTGGTCGGCTATCCGGTGATCTTCGAAACCGCCACCCGGGGTAAGACGTTGGGCAAGATGGCGCTCGGGCTGCGGGTGGTCTCCGACGACGGCGGGCCCGAGCGGTTCCGCCAGGCGTTGTTCCGCGCGCTGGCCGGTGTCATCGAGATCTGGATGCTGACCGGGGGTCCGGCGGTGATCAGCAGTCTGATCTCGTCGAAGGGCAAGCGCATCGGCGACATCTTCGCCGGAACGGTGGTCATCACCGAGCGTGCGCCGCGGCTGCCGGCTCCCCCGCTGATGCCGCCGCAGCTGGCGCGGTGGGCGTCGACGCTGGAGCTGTCCGGGCTGGACGCCGAGCAGGCCGAGCTGGCCCGGCAGTTCCTCTTCCGTGCTCCCCAGCTGGCGCCTCAGGTGCGTGATGAGATGGCCTTCCGGATCGGCGCTGAGGTGTTGTCCAGGATTTCGCCGCCGCCACCGCCGGGCACGGCGCCGGCGATGGCGCTGGCGGCTGTTCTCGCCGAGCGTCACCGGCGGGAGTTGTCCCGGCTTCAGCCGCAGGCTCCCCCGGCCGGATGGCCGCCGCCCGCCCCGTATCCGCCGTTGCCCCCGTATCC